>JABINT010000164.1 GCA_018698075.1 Acidiferrobacteraceae bacterium | reverse complement strand
TATCGGTTTGGATAGTCTTTTTTTACAGTTGTTGGTAGTGAAAAAGGTCATAGAAAAAATCTCCCTGGTCTTTCTGGTTCAAATAAATTACGGTATATCCAATATCTTCTGTATGATTATAAAAAACAAGTACGCACTAAAAAGTAACTAAAGGGAAAATAGGAGATCAAATGAAAAAGATCACGACAACCTGCCCGGTGGAGCGAAGCCTGGACATCGTCGGCGGCAAGTGGAAGGTCTGTATCTTGTGGAAACTGCAGTCCGAACCAATGAGGTTTGGCGCGTTGAAACGGGAGATGCCGGATATCACCCAGAAGATGTTGACCCAGCAGTTACGGGACCTTGAGGCTGCCGATTTGATTCATCGCGAGGTATTTATGCAGATCCCCCCCAAGGTGGAATACTCAATTACGGATTTCGGGCGCACACTCGCGCCCATGACGGATTTCATCAGTGATTGGGGCGTGCAGCATAGTAAAAGAATTGAGGCTGCCTTAGCCGCCCTTGGCCGCGTGTAGGTGTGGCCAGGATGCTGCGCCGGGGGGTAACTTCTATGTTTATTCTGGGGTCTAAGCGTCCGCGTGCCCGGCCAGGCCAATGTTTCATTGTGCCAAGGCGCCAACTACGCAACGCTGCATGTAGTGATTATCAGTGGCTGTAAGAGTAACCGTTATAATCGTACGCATTGATTAGAGGGAATTTTGAAATGGAAGCACTTAGCGTCGCGGCTGATTTTAACTGGAAGTGTCAGCACACCTGGCGCCGGGCTGCAAAGAACACGATGTGGTGCCTGGTTGGCTGTTCGATCGGTGATTTTGGGACGATTCTTTTTTTTCAATTCACCCAAATTCCCTGGCCCGTAACAGCCATCATGGCGCTTGCGGTGGTCAATGGCCTGCTCACTTCGATCGTACTGGAGACGGTGATTCTTTCACGCCAGATGGCGCCGGCCAGCGCCTTTCGTACCGCCTGTGGTATGTCACTGATCTCGATGATCTCGATGGAAGTCGCGATGAACATCGTGGACGTCCTGGTAACAGGCGGCGCGGTAATCATCTGGTGGGTGGTCCCACTGATGCTGCTCGCGGGTTTTTTGACACCACTGCCCTACAACTACTGGCGTTTGAAGGCCTTGAATAAAGCCTGTCATTAGGCCTCAGGCAAGCCTTCAAGCACCCCCGTGTGGGTTGCGGCCACCGGGGCGCGTTTCGGCTTTAAGGGGCGGCATTCAAAATGCCTGCTTATAGCAAAGTGTTTGGAACCTCTGATTCACGTTTGGCGATAAATTCTTTGAGTTGCTGATTCAGAGCAGGGTCCATGGCCGGAGCTTCATAACGGGCCAGCCAACGGCGGGCCTTGTCTAGTCCAACCTGCTCGGAGCTCTTGCGGCCTTCAGCTTCCCACTGCTCAAAGGTGACGTTGTTCTGGGAAGGAAAGATGAAAAGATTGGCCTTGCGGGTATGGGCGGTGCCCAGAAAGTGCCCGCCAGGCCCGACTTCTTTAATGGTTTCAAAGATCTCATCCAGATCGTCAAAGTGAGGTCCCTGGCAGAAATGGTAGAACGCATCCAACTGCTCAAAGTCGATAACGGTTTTGGCATAACCCACCCCCAGTGTGCCTTCCATCATGCCCCCTGCCATGGTGATCCATTGCGCACCACTGAGAAAAGAGGGAAAAAGCCCCCACATGGAGTCGTAAGCTCCCTGCATATCGGCGGACTTCGATGTGGCGCAGTTGGCAATGGCGCGATGGGGCACTTGGTAACGTCGCGCCATCTGCCCGGCCAGAAACTGCACGATCGCTGAATCTGGGCTGCCGTGTACCGGGGCCCCCGTATTGAGTGCCACGGTCATGGCCGGCACCCCGAACAGCATCGGCGCTCCCGGTCGAATCAGTTGCGCATAGGCGATTGCCATGAGCGCCTCAGCGGTGACTACCGCCATAGTGCCGACATTACTCGCCGGGGTGGACGCAGCCGCCATTGAAAAAGGCGAGCACATCACGGCGTGATTGTTCTGGGCATAAATCCGCAACGCCCCGAGCATGGTCTCGTCCCAGACCAGCGGTGAGTTGGCGTTAATCAGCGATGTCGTACAACAGTTATTTACTGCAAAATCATCACCGAATACGATCTTGCACATGTCCACCGTATCCTGCGCCCGGGCAGCGGAGGTGACATTGCCGACGATCGGTTTATCCGAGTACTTAAAACCGCTGTAAGCCATATACAGGTGGCGGTAAGGTACCGGTATATCCATCGGTTCCACCACGGGGCCACCGGCGATATGCACGCTTGAAGCCATGTGGTTGAGCTTCTGGAGGTTGTTGAGGTCTTCCAGTGTGGCTGTACGTCGGACTCCATCGAGATCGTAGATAAAAGGGGGGCCGTAGGAAGGTGATACCACCATCGATGACCCACCCACGTTCACAGTGCGCTCTGAATTGCGGCCGTGATGAGTGTACTCAGAGGGCGCTTTATCGACGAGGCTGAGCAGAGTTTCCCGGCCTAGCCGCACCCGTTGACCGTCGATCTGGGCATCGGTTTTTCCCCAGGTCTGAAGTGCTGCGTCTTCGCGAAAGTCGATCCCGATCTCTTCGACGATTCGCATCGCCAGTTCGTGAATCTGCTCAACCCCTTCTGCGTTGGCAACTTCATACACGGGCACATTGGGTATCAGGGCCGGGTTGTGCACAATCGGTGCGTTAATACGTTTCGCACGCCGAGTTGCCCGACCTCCTTTTCGGATTTCTTTATCTTTTTCCATCGGCTGAGTTCTGCTGGTACCAAAAACTACATTCGAGGGCGATGGTTCTTAGGATCGTAAGGCGAGTCGGCGATGACAATCGCAGGCACGCGTCGTTCGAGCACCTGTACCTCAAGAGGTGTACCCGGGGTGGCCTGGTCGAGCTCTACATATGCCATCGACAGGCAATTGCCGATATTGTGAGAAGTGGCCCCGGACGTGATGCGCCCCACCAGACGGCCGTCCCGGAAAACACTCTCGTTCATCCAGGCGTCAGCATCGACAGTCTCTACCTTAAGGGCTACCATCTTGTGTTTTAGTCCGGCATCACGCTGCTTAAGCAGCGCCTGTTGGCCGACAAATTCGTCTTTATCCCACTTGATAAAGCGATCAAGGCCCGCCTCAAGAGCGGTGTGCTCCAGATCCAGATCGCGGTAGATGGCGCGGTAGGATTTTTCCAGGCGCAAAGATTCAATAGCCCGATAACCACAGTGTTTCAGGCCGTGGACCTCACCCGCACGACAGATCTCCTCAAAAAGATGCAGGTTATAGGCGATCGGATGGTACAACTCCCAACCGAGTTCTCCTTCGTAGTTGATGCGCATCATGCGCACGTCAGAGGCAAGGCCTACCGTCAGGGCTTGGGCGCTCATCCAGGGAAAAGCATCGTTGCCAAGATCACCGTCCACCAGGTCCTGCAGGATGTCTCGGGCTTTGGGTCCCACCAGCGTCAGTCCGCCACGCTCAGCCGTCACGTTTATTAGGGTGACCGTGCCGTCAGCGGGTAGGGTCTTTTGCAGCACATCAAAATCATGTCGTTCGCCGCGGGGTGTTCCCACCAGGTAAAAGCTTGTCTCGCCAAGGCGGGTAACTGTGAACTCACAGCGAATGGTGCCCTTGTGGGTCAACAGGTGCGCCAGCACGATGCCGCCAATTTTGCGAGGCATCCGGTTGGCCAGAATTCGATTGAGCCAGACTTCCGCACCCGGGCCGCTGACTTCGAACTTGGCCATGGGTGTCATCTCAAAAAGTCCCGCGGTTTCTCGTACGGCTCGACATTCGGCGCCGATATGAGGCATGGAATTGAAAGTGCGATAACTCCAGATGTCTTTGGGTTCAGCGTCTTTGGGTGCGAACCACAGAGGTATCTCCCAGCCATATACGGCGCCCCAAACAGCACCCGCAGCATTTAGCCGGTCATAGCAGGGCATCGTTTTTGCTGGGCGGGCCTCGGGCCATTCGTAACCAGGATAGTGGATTCCAAAGTTGTGTCCGAAGGCCTCCTTGTTCTTGCGGCCGGTGTAGACTTTGTTGGCATAGGGCCCGAAGCGTCGCGGGTCGACCTCCCCAAGATCGATATGCGGCTCACCGTCTACGATCCAGTTGGCAAGCTCTGCACCGAGGCCCCCACCCATCAACAGTCCGCCGGTGAAGCCTTCGGCGAGCCAGAGATTACGCCTGCCCCAGGCCGGACCACACAGCGGAAGATTATCGGGTGAGGTGCAGATCGGACCTCGCACGTTGGCCTTAATACCGACTTCCCCCAGCGCCGGTACCAGTTCCAGTGCGGCTGTCCAGTTATCCTCCACCGCCTCCATATTCTCAGGCAGCAGATCGGCACCAAACCATTCTGGTACACCATCACGGGCGAAGTGTTCGAGGTTGGTCGGGCGCTCGTAGGGGCCAAACATTAATCCATCGCGCTCTT
>JABINT010000039.1 GCA_018698075.1 Acidiferrobacteraceae bacterium | reverse complement strand
CTTGATGAACTGTTCAGTAACAGTTTCCTGGCTATCGACGGGTCGTAAGTTTTACTTGGGTTGGCCGCATTCCCAGCCCGCAGGTCGCGCCACCGGACTGCCATTACAGTACACCGGCTCGCCCGTGACCTGGGCAGGGTTGGATGGGCAGCCGGTTAGCCCCAGTAGGACAATGCCAATCAGCCAGATTTTGTACAGTCGCTGATTGATGGCCATGTCAGTCTTTCTCGCGGTATTTCTTGTGACAGCTTTTGCAGGTGCGGGCGGTCTTGATGAACTGCTCGGTAATCGCGTCCTGGTTGTCGGAGGCAGCAATCTTTGCCAGTGCTTGTGATTGCTCGATCAGGGCATTCATCTTCTTCTGGAAATCATCCCAGTTTTCCCAGATCTCTTCTTTCGCCCGGGTGTCGCCAAAGTCACTGCCGGGGATAAAGCCATTGATCGGGAACCGGCTGAGTTTGGCCAGCGCCTTTGCATGGTAATTGAACGCGTCAGCGTCCCAGTCCGCCTTGCCTTTGACCATAGCGGTCATGGGTTTCACATGCCAGACGATCATCTTGTAGGCCGACTGGCGGTAAGTGATGGCCTCTTCGATCGGGTCTCCTGCTTGGGCGGGCGTAAATCCCAGCGCCAGCACCGCTAGACTGATGCGCCAACCACTGTGGAAGAATCTCATTGAATAGCTCCTTAAATTAGAGAGGCTTTATGAAAGTTTGGTAGAGTAACATGGTCATGTTGAAGCTTATACGGTCAAGAATTTTTCGCCCAATGGTGGGGTTGGGATTACTGTTAACAGCGGTGCCAGTACAGGCGCTGCCCGAATGCGAGGCCCCCGCAGGCTTAGAGGCGAAGGATCAGATCCATTACTGCATGATCCATACTTTTCGGACCGCCTGCCTGGCGCGCAAAGGCTATGACATGGCCAAAGAAAACTGGACTGTCATGCAGACCGATTACGAGGCGTGCACCATTGACGGCTGCGATCAGTTGTTTGAACAGACCGGCGCGCTGTCCGAAGCGCTGTTTCTCAAAGCCTGTAATATGGTCCAGTTTGATCGGAATTTGTGACGTGCCAGATGCTGGCCGCAGCCAGCCAAGAAAACAAAGTTGCTGAAGATTTCACGGCGCCCCTGTACGTCACAGGCAGTGTCGAGCTCTTGAGCGGGATCGGGTGTTCGTACTTAGCGGATTCGCGCGGTTCAGCTGCGCAGATACGAAGCACCGTTGACGTCAATAATAGCGCCAGTGGAGAACTCGGCCCCTGGCGAGGCCAGGAACAGTACGGCATGGGCGACTTCCTCGGGTCGAGCGACTCGCCCGAGCGGGCTCTGATGGCGGATGTCGTCACCATCGGGCCCCTGTAGTGTAGTCTTCGCCATATCGGTTTCGACAAAGCCTGGCGCCACCGCGCCGACAAAAATTCCAAGGCCTGCCACGTGCTGGGCCAGTGACTGGGTCATTGCATTCAGCCCTGCCTTGCTGGCGCCGTAGGCCGGGCAACGCGGTTCACCTCTAAAAGCGCCGCGCGAACTGACATTTACAATGCGCCCGCCACCGTGCTCACGCATGTGCTCAACGGCACACCAGCACAGGTTGGCAGGGCCAGTGAGGTTGACAGCCAGGGTGCGCTGCCAGGCCGTTTGCCACTTGGCAAATGAGACTTCATCGATGGGGTGGGCTTCGAAGATACCTGCGTTGTTCACCAGGATATCCAGCCCGCCCAGGCTTGTAATGACTTCGGTGACGATGCGCTGTACCGTCGGGGCATCGGCTAGGTCGCCGGCGCAAAGCACATGGCCTGTGCCGTCGAGGCTTGCCAGGGTATCGCGGGCAGCCTCTTGGTTGGCGCGGCAGTGCACGGCCACCTGCGCCCCTGCTGAAGCAAACTGGCGTGCCACAGCGCGGCCAATCCCGCGCGAGGCCCCGGTGACCAATACTTTCTTGTTGTCAAAGCGCATCGGCACAGATTACCGTATCTGCCCGTTTGGGAGAAGTGGCATCGCACGTGCTGTGACTATTCGCTGGGGCGGCCTGTCCAGGTGTTGTTGCTCATGGCGTTACTTACCGGGCCCTCGTAGAATGGGGCGCAGGATCAGGATGTGCTTACAGGAGGAGCGCCATGAGTGACAAGCCAAGCGACGCGGAATTGACCGACGAGGAACTCGATGCCCAGTTGCGCGAGATTGCCGACCAGTTTATTGATCTGGCCAACCAGCAGGCCGAGCGCTTTCATAAGGAGAATATCAGTCAGGGTCTGATGTATGCCGCAGCACGCTTCAATGCGTTTGTGGTGACCTCGCACGCCGATGACATTGCGGCCTACGACCAGGAGCGCGACCGGGCCATCGAATATTTTGTGGAACAGTATCGGGAGATGTTCACTACCAATCTTGATGATTACCGTAATACTTTTGAGGATCTTAAGTATGCCCATCTGATGTCCAGCCGGCCGAACTGAGATGAAACGCCCAGGACTCAGCGGTATTGGAGTATGCAGCGAAGTCCACGGCAAAGCGGACTACCGACAGGCCAATAGCTGCCCGGCCGGTGAAGCTAATTAGGAGGCGCTACTCGTTTTCGCGGCGGGCGTTTATTGTGCAGGGGGCTTGGGCTCCATTGTCGCTGACCCAAAAGACAATCGGCTGGCAGCAGATTTCGCAGTCTTCTATGTATTGGTCACCGGCGTTGGCTGGATCAACCAGAGCAGTGAACACCTCGGCGCAGTAGGGGCACTCGATGAGATGTTCTTCCAGTTCCATGATTGCAGTATTGTGCCTGTGGGCCGCAAAAAGCAAAAGGCGACCCTTGGGCCGCGCTAACGGCTAACGGCTAATCGCGCCTCAAGCCCACGCGGCACACAACCAAATAATACAAAGCGCAAAATGCACAATAAGGCGAATGACAGGGGCTGTAGCCCAACCGGGTCAGCGCGGGCGTATGCTCGGGATTGCCAGACAAAAGCCGCGTGGTTGTGCCATTGCCAATATCATGAGCCTGGGCTGGCATCACCAAACGTGAGCTCCAGGGAAGCGCAACCCAAATGAACCCAAAGAGGAAATCATGACCGACTACACCAAGATGACCTGCGAGGCCTGCCGGGCCGGGGCACCGCCTGTCACCGATGACGCACTGGCCGAGTTTCTCGCCACCCACACAGACTGGGAGCGCCTGATTGTGGATGATGAGCCGCGATTGCGACGGGCTTACCGCTTTGGCAATTTTGCCGCGGCACTGACTTTTACCAACCTGATCGGCGAACTGGCAGAATCAGAAGGTCATCACCCCGCGCTACTTACCGAGTGGGGTCGGGTGACGGTAGACTGGTGGACCCACAAGATTGGCGATATTCATCTTAACGATCTGATCATGGCTGCACGCAGTGATACCTCGTACGATGCTGCTGGCTAAGGGCTGATACTCTTTTGGATCGAACCGAGCGCTTCTATACCATCGACCGCATGCTGCGGGCCCACCAGGGCACCACCTTGCGCCAGATGATGGAGGCAATGGAAGTATCGCGGGCCACCGTGCGGCGCGACCTGGAATACATGCGCGATCGCCTGGCGGCACCCATTGCCTGGGACCATGAGGCGCGCCGCTATTGTTACGAAGCGCACTCCGAAGAGGCCGACCGCTACGCTTTGCCCGGGCTCTGGTTTAATGCCTCTGAGGTGCACGCACTGCTGACCATGGAGCATTTGCTTTCCAGTTTGCAGCCTGGTCTGCTGGAGCCGCACATTGAACCCTTACGCAACCGTATTCGCCGGTTACTGGACAGCGGCGATCATCCGGTTGATGAGGTAGCCCGGCGTATCCGCGTGCTGCACATGGCGGCCCGCCAGGCAGATAGCGATGTTTTCGGTGCCATCTCCCACGCATTGTTACGTCGTTACCGGCTGCAGATCAGGCATCTCAACCGGCGCAGCGGCGAGATCACCGAGCGGATCGTATCGCCGCAGCGCCTGGCGCATTACCGCGACAATTGGTATCTCGATGGCTGGTGTCACTGGCGCAATGGTCTTCGCAGTTTCGCTGTTGATGCTATTGAGGGTGCGCAGGTAGTCGAGACGAAACAGGCTAAGAGCGTGAGTGACGCGCAGTTGGAGCAAGTGCTCGGCACCGGCTACGGCATCTTTGCGGGCGATAAAATCCGCGAGGCGGTGCTGCGTTTTTCGCCCGAGGCGGCCCGCTGGGTCGCGCGTGAAAAGTGGCACTCACGCCAAAGCGGCCGTTTGGAGGAAGATGGCAGTTACACACTGACGATTCCCTACGCCGCTGAGACCGAACTGGTCATGGATATCATGCGACACGGTGCCCAGGTAGAAGTCATCGCACCGGACAGTCTGCGCGAAACGGTGCGCCAGCGCCTGACCGCTGCAGCAGCCCAGTATCCCGACTGATCCACTTGAACCCACCTGAAAACGTTGCTTATGGTTTGTCCGGCAACATCCGGGGTATTGGCTGGATGGTGTTGACCGGGGTCATGTTTGTCGGGGTTACGGTTGCGGTGCGTTATCTTGGCACCTCAATGAACCCGGTGCAGGCAGGCTTTATTCGCTACGCCTTTGGTTTGTTGATGGTGCTGCCGTTGTTGTCGCGTGCCGGGGTGTTATCGCTGCATTCCAAACGGATCGGTTTTCATGCACTCCGTGGTTTGGCCCATGGCTGTGGCGTAATGTTGTGGTTTTTTGCCATGAGCCGAATCCCCATTGCCGAGGTCACAGCGCTGGGATTCACCGCGCCAGTCTTCACGACGCTGGGCGCGGCGCTGTTTTTACGCGAGCGGCTACGGAGCTACCGCGTGATCGCTATGCTCGCGGGCTTTGCCGGGGCGTTGCTGATCCTGCGCCCGGGATTTCGGGAGATCGATATCGGTGCTTTAGCGCAGGTGGCTGCCGCGCCGCTTTTTGCTTGCTCCTTTTTAATGGCCAAGTCGGCTACTCGTACCGAATCCAGTACCATGATTGTGGTGATGCTCTCGGTGTTCTGTACACTCACCCTGGCTTTACCGGCGCTTGCGGTGTGGCGCACCCCGACGCTCGAAGAACTGGAGTTGTTGTTTGCTACGGCAGCGCTGGCCACGACCGGCCACTACTGCATGACCCGAGCCTTCAAGGCGGCCGAAGTATCGGCAGTGCAGCCATTTACCTTTTTGCAGTTGGTGTGGGCGACTTTGCTTGGCCTGGTGCTTTTTGATGAGCACCCCGATCTTTGGATTGCGCTTGGCGGTGCTCTGATCGTTACTGCCGCCAGCTGGATGGCTCATCGCGAGGTGCAGTCGCAACGCCGACTCACGCGATCGGGTTAGGCTGCGGGGGCCACGCCCTGTGATAAGAACCGGGCACAGTTATCTTGGTAAATTTTTCATTTTGCCGTATTGACCTATAAATTAAAATCCAGACCAACCCCGGCACTGTAAGGCGCATTATCCAGAGTGCGGGTGCCATAATGCAGACAACCGGCAGCGCTGTTTAGCCCCAGCGGAGAAATGACTGGTCACGTCAGTTATCACACGGTGGCTTGGGGGCAGCCCTTGTGCGGCGTTTAGACACACGAAGGCTTTGGGTTGCTGAGTCTTGGCCAGGTTAAATCGGGATAAATCAGACGGAAAAGCGGTATCTCACCAATCCACTATGAAGCCACGCAGCCCCCTTACACAACTTGCGACCCATGAGGTCACCAACATGCCGCCTCACATGGGCGATCAGGATCTGTGGGCCGATGACCGGGCACTGCGCGACTGGTTTGCTTGTTGCGGTGGAGACGATCACATCAGCCATATGGCAAAAGCCGGGAAGGCAGCAGGGCTTGATGAGACTTTCGAGAAGGCCAACCAGGCGAACCGTTGCGTCCCGGAACTACGCGCCTTTGATCGCTACGGCATGCGGATTAACACAGTCGAGTTCCACCCGGCCTATCACGATCTGCTGCGCCTTGTGATCTCACACCAGGCGCATAACTTCGCCTGGCATAACGAAGGACGTGCCGGGCATCTCGGACAAGGTGCTTTGACCTACATGTTCAGCCAGCCTGAGGGTGGTGTCATGTGCCCGATGGCGATGACCTATTCGGTGGTGCCCAGTTTGCGTACCACCCCCAAAATCGAGGCCGAGTGGATGCCGCGTGTTCTGTCGGACGTTTATGACTCTCGTGATATTCCAGTGACAGAAAAGACCGGCGCGCTGGTCGGCATGTTTATGACAGAAAAACAGGGCGGCTCGGACGTGCGTTCCAATTCGACTGTTGCGGTACCCATGGGCCGTGAGTCTGGAATTGGTGCCGACTATCTGCTAACCGGCCATAAGTTTTTCTGTTCGGCCCCGATGTGCGATGCTTTTCTGGTGCTGGCCAATACGAACGACATGGGCATTTCCTGTTTCCTGGTACCGCGCTGGCGACCGGATGGCGAGCGCAACAATTTGTCTATCCAGCGGATAAAGGACAAGTTGGGCAATCGCTCCAATGCTTCCACCGAAATCGAGTTTCAGGACACCTACGGGATTATGCTGGGCGAGGAAGGTCGTGGTGTCCGCACTATCATCGATATGGTGACTGGCAACCGCATCTATTGCGCCATGTCTTCGGCCGGGATCATGCGCCAAGCGCTGGTTCAGGCGCTGCATCACACGGCTCACCGCTCAGCGTTTAAGAAGCGCCTCATTGAACAGCCGTTGATGCAAAACGTGTTGGCCGATATGGCCATTGAGGTTGAGGCGGCGCTGGCGCTGGGGGTGCGCGTGGCGAGCGCAATGGATCATAGTGGTGACCCAAGCGAAAACGCATTGGCCCGGATCGGCACTGCGGTTGCCAAGTACTGGAATACCAAGCGTTGCCCTTATCTGGTGTTTGAAGCGCTGGAGTGTCATGGCGGCCCGGGTTATATAGAGGAGAGCATCATGCCGCGGCTTTATCGCGAGGCACCGGTCAACTCGATCTGGGAAGGTTCGGGCAATGTTATCGGCCTGGACGTGTTACGTGCCGTGAGCCGCGAGCCTGAAGTGGTTTCAGTGTTTATGGCCGAGGTGGCCAAAGCGCGTGGTAACGACGCCAACCTGGATCGTCTCATCGACGATCTGCATGGGGAGTTCAATGACCCGGATGACATGGAAGTCCGGATGCGCATGATTACCGAGATGATGGCACTGGCCTTGCAAGGCGCGTTGCTGACCCAGAACGCCCCCGCAGCTGTGGCTGAAGCCTTCTGTGCCTCGCGCCTGGCGCCGCGTTATCGGGGCGCCTTTGGCACATTGCCCCGTGGATGCGATCTGGATTCGATTATCGATCGCGCCATGGCGGGCTGATTCAGCCTGGATTCCCCCGCAGGTCCAAGGTATCACCGTCTGCTTGGATGCAAGCCCATCCCCAAGGAATATCCATAGCCTGAGTTCCACCGCATTGGATTGCAGAATCACCGGGCGAGCCTGCCAGCACGCATAATCTCGCCCATGCCTGCATGCTCATCAGACCCTGTCGATAGCCCCTGATGCTGCATCTTTATCACGCTAATCGTTTGGAGGATCTGGCCGAGCGCCTGGCCACGGATCAAAAAACACCGGCAGGCCCGGTTCTGGCTCCCCAAATAGTCGCCGTATCCAGTGGCGCGGTTGGTCAGTGGCTGACACTGGAATTGGCCCGGCGTCACGGCATCAGTGCCAACGTTCAATGGCTGTTGCCGGCCAGACTGCTGTGGCGGGTGTTTCGTGATGTGTTGAGTGATGTACCCAAGGCCAACGCGTTTTCAGCCGAGGTCCTGGCCTGGCGCGTGCTGGCGGTGTTGCGCGATACCACCTTCGTCAAGCAGCACAGCGCGCTGGCGCACTACCTCGCCGATGCCAGTTCGTTGCGTCATTGGCAACTGGCGCACCAGATGGGTCGACTGTTTGAGCAATACCTGGTTTTTCGACCCGATTGGATTGACCGCTGGGAGCGCCATGGCGCTGATGAGTGGCAGGGTGCGTTGTGGCAGCGTGTCATCAGCGTCGGAGATACGCGCCACTGGCTCAAGTTGCGCAACGAACTGTTTAGCGCACTGCACAAGAACTCACCAGTTGCTGGTGGTCTTCCCAAGCGGCTTTCCCTGTTTGCGCTTACCGGTCTGTCGGGGGCATTGCTCGAATTGCTCTCGCGTCTGGCAGAGCACATCGATGTACACATCTATCACCTTAACTTCAGCGGCGGTTTCTGGGCTGATATTGTCAGCGACCGCCAACGGGCTCGCCTGATCGCAACCCAGGGGGAGGGCGTAGACGAATACCTGGAAAGAGGCAACCGGTTGTTGGCTTCTATGGGCCGACTGGGCCGCGAACACCTTGCCCAGTTATTGCAGCTTGAATCGATCGAGTCAGAAACTTACCGTGCCCCGCCGCGTGACACCGTGCTTGGGGCTATTCAGGCAGATATTGTGGAACTACGCGATGCCGATCAAGCGATGCCGTTTGTCGGCACGGCCCAGGATCGCTCGATCCAGGTCCATATCTGTCACGGACCCATGCGCGAGATCGAGGTGCTGCATGACCGCCTGCTGGATGCTTTTGAGCGTGATCCGAATCTGACACCGGCCGATGTGCGGGTCCTCATTCCCCGACCCGCTGAATACGCCCCATTGATTGAATCGGTGTTTGGCGCTGCGACCGGGCAACGTCATATTCCCTGGCACCTGGCCGAGCGTGCCCTGGATGATCACAGCCCTTTGGTACATGCTTTTCTGGAACTGCTGCGATTACCCGAGGGTCGTCTTGATGCGCAACGGGTGAGCGCCCTGCTGGATATTCCGGTACTGCGGGCTCGTTTTGCGCTCGCCGAGGTCGACGTCGAACAGGTCATGCAGTGGATACGGGAGTTGGGTATCCGCTGGGGGGCCGATGCCGACTCGCTGGCAGCGATGGATCTACCCATCAGTGGCACTCACACCTGGCGCGGTGCGACCGACCGGCTGTTGCTGGGTTTTGCGCTAGGCGATAACGACGAACCGATTGCCGGTTGCATGCCGGCCCCGCCGGGTGATGCCAGTCTGGCACAGGTGGCCGGGCGCTGGCGCTCTTTCCTCGAGCAGCTAATCGGCCTGCACGAGACATTGTCTGGCACATACCCACTGTCGCGATGGGTGTCGTTGTTCAATCAGCTGTTGGATCGATTCTTTCTTCCCGGCCCCGAGGAAGTTGATAACCTGGTGCGACTGCGTCAGCAATTGGCCGCGCTGGCCGGTGACGGGGCAATCGCAAACTTTAATGAGCCGCTGGGACTGCCGGCGGTACGTGATGCGCTGGAGGCGCGTCTGCGTGGTGGCAGCGGCGGGCGCTTTATGAGCGGTGCTGTCACCTTTGCCACGCTGGCCCATGGTCGCTGCCTGCCGGCGAAACTGGTGTGCCTGGTGGGCATGAACAGCGAAGATTTCCCCGGGCGCGACAGTAGTTATGGCCTGGACCAGATGGTTGCCCAGCCCCGCTGTGGAGATCGGCGCCGGCGCGACGAAGACCGCCATGCTTTTTTGGAAGCGTTGAGCTGTGCCCGTTGGGGTTTGTACATCAGCTACAGTGGCGCCAGTGCGCGGGACGATAGCGTGCAGCCGCCCTCGGTGGTGGTCAGTGAACTGCTCGAGCAGGTCGATGCCTTATCTGAAGAGGGCACTTTGTCCCAAGCGCTGACGATCCGTCATCCGCTTCAGCCATTTAGCCGGCGTTACTTCAGCGCCGAGCCGGGTTTGTTCAGTTACGCGTGTGAGATGGTCCCGCCGGGCGGTTTGCGTCGGCCCAACACCACACCTTTGTTTGATGAGCCTCTCGCACCGCCGCTACCGGGCGAGCTATCGCTGGATGGCCTGGTCGACTTTCTGGCTAATCCGGCACGCGCCCTGTTGCGAGGTCGTCTTAACGTGGTGCTCGAGCCAGGTGCAGGCCAGCTGCCCACGCGCGAGCCGATGCAGCTGGACGGGCGATCACGCCGGGCGGTGGCGCGGGCGGCACTGGAGGCACAACTGCAGGGTATGGGCGAGGCCGAGCTCGCAGAGCGTGTCCGGCTAGGCGGGCAGTTACCCCCCGGGACGCCCGGCGAATTGGCTATGAGTGAGCAGTGGTGTCAGGCCACGCCGGTTGCCACACTGCTGGAGCCCCTGCTGACGTCGCAGGCGCTTTTGCCCCTGTCAGTCAGCGTGATGGTGGGGGATTGGCAACTGACCGGCACTCTGGAAAACGTTGGCCCGTCTGGCCAGATTCTCTGGTCGGTTGAATCGCCAAGCCCCTGGGTAATGCTGCGGGCCTGGTGCGCACACCTGTTGTTGAATATGGCAACAGACGCGCCATCACACCATACCCGTCTTGTCAGCCCCAACGGGGTCGCGACCTTTGCGCCCGAGCACGATCCCGGTCAGCTGCTTTGGGAAATATTGGCGCTTTATAGCGAAGGCATGTGTCGGCCTTTGCCGTTTTTCCCCCGCAGTGCCTGGAAATTTGTCAACGCGCCGCGTTCTCCACGCTCTGCGGCCCAACAGACCTGGATGGGTTCGGATTTTGGCCCAGCCCAGGGCGAATCATCCGATCCGTATTTCGCTCTGGCTTTTCGTGATCGCCTCGGGCAGGCGCTGGACGAGGAGTTTGAATCGCTGGCCACGCTATTGCTGGGCACTCCCAACGAACGGCTACAGGACCAGGACGCATGATCGCGCGATCGCTGGATCCTTTCACGGTCGCGCTGCAGGGCGTCAACCTGGTTGAAGCCGCTGCCGGTACAGGTAAGACCTGGACCATTACTGCGCTGTACCTGCGCTTGTTGCTTGAAGGTGAGATGCAGGTGGGGCAGATACTGGTGGTCACCTATACCCGGGCGGCCACCGGTGAGCTGCGCCAGCGCTTACGCGGTGCGTTGAGCAAAGCGCTTAACGCTTTTGCCGGGAAAGGCGATGGGGATGATCCGCTGATCGAGCCGTTGCTGTTGCGCTATCCCGATCACCACGCGTGCGCCTTGAAATTGCGTCGCGCCATAGCCGATTTTGACCAGGCTGGGGTTTTCACTATTCACGGGTTTTGCGAGCGTGTGCTGGGCGACAGCGCTTTTCAGAGTGCCATCGCTTTTGAAACCGAGGTGCTTACCGATGAGCGCGCCCTGCTGGGCGAGGTGGTCGATGACCTGTGGCGCCGGGAGATTTACCCTGCGAGTCACACCTGGGTGGGTTGGCTGGCCAGTAACAAGCAGCTGCGCAGTGGGGACGACCTGCTGGCGCTGTTGGCGCCGTTGATCGGCAAGCCATATCTGGCGGTCGCAGGGCCCGTTTCGGCGCCACCGCCAGCGCAGCTTGAGGGCCCACTGGCCGATGCCTACCACTCGATCGCCCAATCCTGGCGCGAGCAGGGCGAGGTGGTCAGCCAACTGCTGCTGGATCCGGATACCGGCCTGAACCGTCAGCGTTATCCGGTGAAATCTCTGCCCAAGTGGCTGGCGCAACTCAATGCTCTGTTGTCGGGGCCAACACTGGATTTTGCACAGCTCAAAGCCTTTAAACCTTTAGAGAAACTCGGCAGTTCTTTTCTTTTAAGTCCAGCGGCAACGCGTAAGAACGCCGACCCACCAGTACATCCTTTTTTTGACGAGGTCGATTCGCTGCTTTCGTGTTTTGCGGCTTATCAGGATGCTGCGAGCGCTTACTACGTGACCTGGCTGAACCAGATGCTGAGTCGCGCCGATGCCGCGCAACGCGAGCTGAAAACCGAGCGCGGCGTACAGGCCTACGATGATTTGTTGCTGAACCTGCACGCAGCAGTGCAACCGGGTATCGGCGATGCACTGGTGCAGCGGTTGCGCAGTGATTATCAGGCAGCGTTGCTGGATGAGTTTCAGGATACCGACCCGGTGCAGTACGAGATTTTCAATACAATCTACGGTGATGGCGCACAACCGGTCTTTCTGGTCGGTGATCCCAAACAGGCAATCTATTCTTTTCGTGGCGCCGATCTTTTTGCCTATCTTAAAGCGCGCACTGGCACTGCCCATCATTACACACTGGACACCAATCACCGCGCTACGCCGGAGCTGGTCAAGGCGGTGAATACCGTGTTCTCGCATCGTGCACCTACGGGCAGCTTTGTTTTTGACGAGATCCCTTTTAACAAAGCGGTCTCAGCCGCAACCGCGCCGCACCTGATTGACGACCATAGGACAGCACCGCTGGTGTTCTGGCCCATAGACCGGCAAGAACCCGGGAAGCTGGTAACCAAAACTGATGCCAGAGCACTCGCCAGCATCAGCATGGCAACAGAGATTCGCCGGCTGCTGTTTAATGCCACCGCGCTGGGGGATCGGTTGCTGGCGCCTCGTGATATTGCAGTGTTGGTGCGCAACCATACCGAGGGGGTCACGGCGCAGCGAGCGCTGATTGCAGCCGGCATCCCGTGTGTGCGCCAGGGTCAGCAGAGCGTTTATAAGAGTCATGAAGCCATGGAACTCGAGCGCGTGCTGCAGGCGGTTGCCCAGCCGCGCCGTGAGGCGCTGGTACGCTCTGCACTGTTGACAGATCTATTGGGCGTGGACGTGTCGGCACTGATGCAACTGGAGTGCGAGGCGACTGTTTGGGATGCCTGGCTGGCACGTTTTCACCACTACCATGAGCGTTGGCGTGACAGCGGCTTCATGCGTATGTTTCGCGAACTGACCGCATCCGAGGATGTGCTGCAACGTCTGGCCGGATTTGCCGACGGCGAGCGGCGTCTGACCAACCTGTTACATCTCGGTGAGTGCATCCAGTCCATGGCAACAAAACATACTGATATAGCTGCGGTAATGAGCTGGCTGGGTGCCATGCGCAACCAGCCCCCGGTGGCTGACGAAAACTCGCTACTGCGCCTTGAAAGCGATGAGGATCGGGTGCGTATCGCCACGGTACATGCCAGCAAAGGCCTGCAGTATCCAGTGGTGTTTCTGCCTTTTGCCTGGGACGGTACCTTGCGCAGTGGCCGCGCCAATACCGTGACTTTTCACGACCCCGATGCGCAGAATCAGGCAACAGTTGATTTTGGCTCGGCTGATCTTGAGCGTCACCGCGCCCGCGCCGGGGTTGAAGAACTGGCCGAGAACCTACGGTTGTTTTATGTTGCTCTGACCCGCGCGCAAAGCCGTTGTTATCTCGCCTGGGGTGCGGTTAACGGCGCACCCACCTCGGCACTGGCTTGGCTTTTGCACCGGCCGCTGCCTGGCGGTGTACCGAGTGACCCAACTGAACTGGCGCGAGAGTTTGCTGGGCTGTCGGACGACGATCTTAGCGATGCACTGGATTCACTCGCTGCCAAAAGCGAAGCGACCATCGCAATATGCCCCCTGCCAAGCTCTAGTGGCATCGAGTCTGTACCGCAAGATGACGCGGTGTCCTCACTCAAGGCACGCAGAGCGCAACGCCGACTACAAAGCGCGTGGCAGATGGGCAGTTTCAGTTCGATGACCACAGGGCACGACAGTGCACTGCCGGATTTTGACTCGCAACTTGGGCGAAGTCGCGCTGATGAGGCGGGTGGATTTTTTGCTTTTCCACGTGGCGCTCGCGCCGGCACCTGTGTGCACCGGGTGCTCGAACTCATTGACTTTGGCGCAGCCGATCTTACGGCGCGCCGTCAAACGGTAGGCCAGGTGCTGGGTGAACATGGCTTTGATGATGAATGGACCAGTGTCGTTGATCAGATGCTGGATAAAGTGCTGCAAAGCCCGCTGAATGATGACGGGCTGCATTTGGGCACCCTGGCGCACACCGATCGTGTTGACGAGATGGCCTTTTGTTACCCGGTAGATGCACTGGATGCAAAGCACTGGCGCGAGGTGCTGGTGCGCCACAAGGCCAGGTTGCATCCGGCATTGTGCTCAGGGTTAGACGATTGGCACTTTGAACCCCTGGCGGGGGTCATGCACGGCTTTATCGATCTGGTGTTTCAGGCAAGCGGGCGCTACTACCTTGTGGACTACAAGTCCAACTACCTGGGCGGTGATCTTGGTGCCTACAGCACAACGGCGCTTAACGACACGATGCACCGCTCGCATTACACCCTGCAGTACCTGATCTATACCCTGGCACTGCATCGCTGGCTGCGCACACGCATTCCCGATTACAGCTATGAGCATCACTTTGGTGGCGCCTACTATCTTTTTTTGCGGGGGATGGACCCAAGCCACCCCGGTAACGGCGTCTTTTTTGATCGGCCATCGGCAAATTTAATTGAGGATCTCGACGCCCTGATAGGTGGCCAATCGTGAGTGCCATGATGAAACACCTGCAGCAAGCCTGCCGGGCGGGCCAGCTGCCCGATATTGCACTGCACTTTGCCGGTCTGCTGCACCGGCTCGACCCTAACGCCGATGAATCGGTCCTGCTGGCCGGGGCTCTCGCCGGTGAGCGGGTGATATCAGGCGAAGTCTGTGTCGATCTGGTCCGCCTTGCTAATAGCACAGTTTTTGACAGCGACGATGCCCCAGGGATGAGTGCACCCGATCTTGATCTGTGGCAACAGGCGCTCAAGAGTTCGCCGCTTGTCAGTGATGGCACCGCAACGACACCTCTGGTCGTAACGCCTGACGGTCGCTTGTATCTGTATCGTTACTTTGAACTTGAGCGACGGTTGGCTGAACTGATTATGCAGCGCACGCAGATCTGCGATGTTGCTATAGATTCGGCACAACTTGAAGCAGCGCTCGATACGCTGTTTCCTGATGATGCGACAAGCGCTGATCAGCGCAACGCTGCAACGCTTGCGGTGCATAACCGATTTACGGTCATAAGCGGCGGACCGGGGACGGGCAAGACGGCAACGGTGGTGCGCATCCTTACATTACTTTCGCAGCTTAAGCTGGCGGCGCCTGAGCGCATGCTGTTGTGCGCCCCCACCGGCAAGGCGGCTGCCCGACTGCGCGAGGCACTGGCGGATAGCCTGGCGGCAGTCACGCCTGGCGATGCCCTGCCTACCGATGCCGTTACCGCACACCGGCTGCTGGGCTGGCGGCCGGGCAAAAAGCCGCGCTATCACGCTATGCGACCCCTCAATTGCGATTTGCTGGTGCTGGACGAAGCTTCAATGGTGGATCTTGCACTGATGGTCAGCATCCTTGAAGCCTTGCCAGCGCATGCGCGGCTTATTTTGCTGGGAGATCGCGATCAACTGTCATCCGTGGAGGCGGGTGCTGTGCTCGGGGATATCTGCCGAGCGGCCGATAGCGGCCCACTGGCTGACACCCTGGCCCCACTCACTCATAACTGGCGTTTTGGCGCGCATAGCCCTATCGCCGCTCTGGCGAGTGCCGTTCGTGAGGCGAGGGTGACCGATGCTCTGACGCTGCTGGATGACCCGGCTAGCGCGCAGGTTAGCCTGCAAGTGGCGCAAGAGGATGCCGCCCTGGATGCGTTGCTGGCAGAGCAAGTCACACCGGTATATGCCGAGGTCGCACGACTGGTGCGCGAGGGTGCTGACGCAAAAGCCGTGTTCGAAAAGTTGGGATCATTGATGGTGCTGTGCGCGCATCGCACTGGACCTCGCGGTGTCACTGACCTCAACCAACGGGTGAGTGCCCAGCTTGGTACCGGCGGCGCGCTGTCACCG
>JABINT010000151.1 GCA_018698075.1 Acidiferrobacteraceae bacterium | reverse complement strand
GGATCGCGCGCTTGAGCTTGCACCGACCCTGGTGGGTATTAACAATCGTGATCTGCGCACCTTTAATACTGCGCTTGAGACCACGCTTGCACTGGCGCCGCGAGTGCCCGGCGATACAATGCTCGTGACCGAAAGCGGGATTCACACCGCTGAAGATGTCACGCGCATGCGTGAGGCGGGCATTAATGCCTTTTTGGTTGGCGAGGCTTTTATGCGCCAGGATGATCCGGGCGCACACCTTTCATTATTGTTCGGTACTTAAGGCAAAAAGGAATAAGCATGCAAGCCACAATTCGTCTTAAAGAAGATGATTCACTGGAGGGGCTAACCGAGAGCGGTCACCAGGTGGTGATGGATCGCTCCCCTGATGTAGGTGGCCAGAACCTGGGTTCGCGGCCCATGGAGATGCTGCTGCTAGGCCTGGGCGGCTGCGCGATGATCGACGTCGTATTGATTTTGCGCAAGGCGCGCCAGGCCTTTACCGATATACGCGTTGAGATTAATGCCGAGCGGGCCAGCGAGGTGCCCAAAGTTTTTACCCGTATTCACCTGCATTTTGTGGTCGCTGGCAAGCAGCTTGACCCCCGGCGGGTAGATCGCGCGATCAGTTTGTCGGCGCAAAAGTACTGCTCAGCCACCAAGATGCTCGATTCGGTGGCGCAAATAACCCACGATTTTGAAATTTTATCGGGTTAGACTTGAGGCGCCGTAAGCAGACCACGGCGTGGCATGGCTTGATATAGGGGTGTACTCATGAAGATGATCACCAACTGGTTCAGACAACAGGCCGGCAACCCGCAGGTGGTGTTTCTGACGCTATTCCTGTTGGCGCTTTTTGTGATTGTTGTGCTGATGGGCAACATGCTGGCCCCGCTGCTGGCAGCGGTGGTGATCGCTTACCTGCTTGAGGGACTGGTCGTCTTACTCGAGCGATCGCGGGTACCGCGTCTTTTTGCAGTCCTGCTGGTCTACGCTGTTTTTGTGTTTTTTGTGATGCTTATTCTGTTTGGGTTATTGCCGCTGCTGTCGACACAGGCCACCCAGTTTGTGCAGCAGATCCCGAGCATGCTCAACGTCGGCCAGGAAGTGTTGCTTAAGCTGCCCGAGAAGTATCCCGAGATAGCCTCGGCCCAGCAGATCGACGAGATCATGGTGCTGATCCGCACCGAGCTGACATCCTGGGGACAAAAACTGCTGTCGGTCTCGCTGGCCTCGGTTATGGGACTGATCACATTACTGATCTACCTGGTTCTGATGCCGATCCTGATATTTTTCCTGATGAAGGACAAGGAGTTGCTTGTTATCTGGATGGGCCGCTTGGCACCGGGCGAGCACCAGCTGGTGAGCCAGGTATGGTCTGAGGTGGATCGCCAGATCGGCAATTATGTACGGGGCAAGTTCTGGGAGATTCTGATTGTCTGGTTTGCCTGTCTGATGACCTTTTCCATACTGGGGCTGCAGTACCCCATGCTGCTGTCGGTGCTGGTGGGTTTGTCTGTGCTGATTCCTTTCGTGGGCGCCGCCGTGGTGACGATACCGGTGGTTTTTGTAGCCTGGTTCCAGTGGGGCTTTGGCAGTGAATTTTTAACCTTGTTTATTGCCTATCTGGTTATTCAGGCGCTGGACGGCAACCTGTTGGTGCCAACTTTATTTTCCGAGGTCAATAATCTGCACCCGGTGGCCATTATCACTGCGGTGCTTATCTTTGGCGGCCTGTGGGGGGTGCTCGGCGTTTTTTTCGCGATCCCCTTGGCAACCCTGGTGCACGCGGTATTGAATGCCTGGCCGCGCCAGCCACAAGATCTTGCATAGGATAAGTTAATACAACGATCATCTTGACGGGCTTGGCCCAACGGGGATCATTTCGGGTTAAGACCCTGATTATTTCCACCGATGTTTGCACGCTTGGCAGCGCAATGGCGAGTTCTAACCCAGTTTTTGGCAACGATAAACCCCTGGCACGCAAGATAGGCCAGGCCAGCACACGACCCGCCTCTCGTGCCTACGAAAGGTATGTATTGCGCCGTGTGGTCGAGTCCATGGGTTCGCCGCGTTTCACCGTGGCACTGTGGGACGGGTTTTCAATTACCCCAGCCCAGGGCAAAGCACGAGCCACTGCCACCATTCACAATCAGGCGGCGCTGATGCAGTTGGTCCGTTACGGGGAAATAGGTTTTGGCGACGCTTTTGCCAGTGGCGGTATTACGGTAGAAGGTGATCTGGTCGGGTTCCTGGTAGAGGCGTTCACCGGCGTCGCTGAGGTGCGGGGGCCAGTAAAGCTGGTAAAGCGACTGCAACAGCGCAAGCCCCGAGCCAATACCCCCGATGGCTCGCGACAGCACATTCACCACCATTACGACATCGGCAACGATTTTTACCGGCTGTGGCTCGATGCCGAGATGCAGTACACCTGTGCTTATTTTCCGCAACCCAAGATGAGCCTCGAGGCGGCCCAGCAAGCCAAGATGGATCATATCTGCCGCAAGCTGCAGTTGCGCCCGGGTGATCGGGTGGCAGAGGCCGGTTGCGGATGGGGAGGCCTGGCTCGCCATATGGCGTTGCATTACGGCGCCAAGGTTTCTTCCTGGAACGTATCGGCCGAGCAGGTGCGCTATGCCTCGGACCGTGCCCGCACCGAGGGCTATGCCGACCAGGTCACCTATGTACTGGATGATTACCGCAACATCAGCGGTGAGTTTGATGCTTTTGTTTCTGTGGGTATGCTTGAGCATGTCGGACAGGAGAACTACCCCACGCTGGGCGAGGTGGTTGATCGGTGCCTTGCGACCGATGGCCGCGCCCTGGTGCACGCTATTGGCCGTAACCGGCCACGGCTGATGAACGCCTGGATAGAAAAACGCATTTTCCCGGGTGCTTATCCTCCGAGCCTGCGCGAGATGATGGATATCCTTGAGCCCTACCGGTTCTCAGTGCTCGATGTCGAGAACCTGCGCCTGCACTACGCTCGCACCTTGCAGGAGTGGCTCGCACGCTACGATGGCGCTTATGACGAGGTGCTCAATCAGTTTGACGATGAGTTCGGCCGGGCCTGGCGGCTGTATCTTGCCGGTTCCCAGGCCGCTTTTCTTATAGGGGCTTTGCAGTTGTTCCAGGTGTTGTTCACGCGCGAGCGCAACAATACCCTGCCTTGGTCACGCCAGCATCTTTATACCGACTGAACCGGCGCGATAACGGTGCGACGGGTATTCACGGCGTCTGGTTTGGGTGAGGCCCAGCTGGTGGCGCAGATGCTTGAGGCGGCCGGGGTTCGCGCCCAGGTCTTTAATGATCACGCCGCGGGCGCACTGGGCGAATTACCGGCAACCGAGACCTGGCCCGAGGTGTGGGTCGAACGCGACCACCAGTTGATGATGGCTCGCTCACTGATCGCAGACTACGAGTCGGCACCGGATCAGACTGTGCTTTGCCAGGACTGTGGTGAATCGAATCCTGTTACCTTTGAGATCTGCTGGCAGTGCCGCCAGCCATTACCGGACCGACTCTGAACGCTTTAACTGATCGCACCTGCTATCGTGGCGCGTTCTAAAAAGCGCCGAGGCCGCCGTATCACCTGGCGCAGCGCCGTGGTCCTGTTGGGCCTGGCGACGCTCGGCGCTGGGGCGGTGTGGGTGGTGCGCCTGGATACCACAGTACGCCACCAGTTCGAGGGCACTCGCTGGTCGCTGCCGGCACATGTTTACTCGCGTCCGCGGCAGTTGCACCAAGGATTGCCGCTAAATTCAGCGGTGCTTGAGCGCGAACTCGAAGTACGTGGCTATCGCAAGGACGCCAGCGCCCGCTCCCCTGGCACCTTTCGTTTAGGCAAGAGTCAAGCCACGGTGTATCTGCGTGGTTTCAATGGCATGCAGGGGCGGGTTCTGCCAATACGGGCGCAGGTCGTTTTTGCCCATGGCCGTATCGTTACGCTGACTGCGGACAATGGCCAACAGCTCGATGAGGCGTTGCTTGAGCCAATTCGCCTTGGCAGTATCTTGCCATTGCGTCACGAGGACCGTGCGCCGGTGGCGCTACACCAGGTACCCGGCCTGTTGCTGCAAGGTCTACTGGTTATGGAAGACCGCCGGTTCATGGATCACCATGGCATCGACCCCCTGGGGGTGATGCGCGCGCTGCTGCAGAACCTTCGTTCTGGGCGCGTGGTGGCCGGCGGCAGCACTCTGACCCAGCAGCTGGTAAAGAATCTTTACCTGGAGCCAAGTCGCACGCTGCGGCGCAAGGCTACTGAAGCGGTGATGGCGCTATTGCTGGAATGGCATTATGGCAAATCGGAGATCCTCGAAGCCTATATCAACGAGGTGTTTTTGGGCCAGTCTGGCAACCGGGCGATTCATGGCTTTGCGCTGGCGAGCGAGCATTACTTTGGCCGCCCGCTTGACGAACTGCCAGCACCGGCGCTGGCACTGCTGGCCGGCATGGTCAAGGCGCCGAGCGCTTATGATCCACGCCGCCATCCACAACGCGCCCGACAGCGGCGCAACCTGGTGCTGGCCGAGCTCGTCCGGGCCGGGCAGATCGATCCTGCCAGGCTAAAAAGCCTGCAAGCCTCCCCCTTGGGGCTGGCGTCGGCGCTTGGGGGCACCCGTACCAGCGGCTCAGCCTTTTTTGATTACGTGCGCCGCCAGGTGCAGCGCCATTTTGATCCGGCCATTGTGCAAACGCAGGGGCTGCGGATTCATTCCACGCTGGATCCGCTGATTCAGCACGCCGCCCAAGGCGCGCTCAAAGACACTCTGGCCGATCTGGAAAGTGCCCATAAGCTGCCAGCAGGCAAAATGCAGGGGGCGATCGTGGTACTGCAGGTTGATAACGGAGAAGTGCTCGCCGTGGTCGGTGGGCGCCAGGGCAGCCGCGGCGGGTTTAATCGGGCGCTGGATGCACGCCGTCCCGTCGGCTCTTTGCTCAAGCCGGCGGTATACCTTGCCGCGCTGTCCAGGCCTCACCGCTACCACCTGCAAAGCATCCTTGATGACAGCCCCTTTGAGTGGCGTGCCAATGGCGCGAAACCTTGGCGGCCGCGCAACTATGATCGCAAGGATCACGGCCAGGTTGAGCTGATCGATGCGTTAGCGCAGTCCTATAACGTGGCTACGGCTCGCCTTGGTCTGACGGTGGGCCTGGAGCAGGTGATCAAGGTCTTGCAATCCGCCGGTATTGTGCGCCCCTTGCTGGCGTTTCCATCGATTACCCTGGGCGCGGTAGATCTTGCGCCAGTGGAGATCGCGCAGATGTACCAGAGTCTGGCTTCAGGCGGGCATCGCGCGCCACTGCGCACCATCCGTTGGATTGCCGACAGCGATGATCGCCCGCTTGCCCGTTATCCTTTGCGCTCACAGCAGGCGCTGGACCCCAGCGGAGTTTTTCTGGTGAACCGGGCTTTGCAGGAAGTGGTTCGCAGCGGTACTGCCCGCGCCCTGGCGCGGGAATTTCCTAAGTCACTGGCGCTCGCCGGCAAGACCGGCACCACCGATGGTTATCGGGACAGCTGGTTTGTCGGCTATGCCGGCAATATTCTGGCGGTGGTGTGGCTGGGGCTGGATAACAATGAGCCAACCGGCCTGACCGGCGCCAGCGGTGCTCTTAAGGTCTGGGCGCGGTTGATGCGCCAGCTGCCATTGCGAGCCGTGCAGCTGTATCAGCCTAAGAATATTACCTGGGCGCGCAGTGCATCTTCATTGATTGATGCGCCCTGTACCGTGGGTGATGCGATGCCCTTCGTAATCGGCACACAGCCCGCAGGTATGCAATCGTGCTCCCCAAGCCAGGCCAGCGCAAAAGAAAAAACCAAATCCTCAAGCTGGTGGCAGGGCATACCCGCGTTGTTGCCCGATCTGGACAGCCGGCCGTGAGCTATAGTTGGCGTACCAAAGTCAACCAACCCGCGATGGCATGGCTGTCATGGGCAATGGTGTAAAATGCGCTTTCTTTTTGCCGGAACAAGAAACATGACCGGCATAGGCCGAACCTGCCATGACCAGTGAATTTTCCACCCGTATGCGCAGCGGCCAGACCTGGCTGCGTCTGGCGCTGATGATCATCTACTTTTTTGTAGTCTATACCGTGGTGCGCCTGTTGGTTGGCATCAGCATGTTGTTCCAGTTTGTACATCAGTTGGCCAAAGGTAGCCAGGCTGAACGTCTGCATGAATTTACTGCTGACTTGAACGCGTTCAGTTACTCTGTGTTGCAGTACCTGACCTTCAATTCCGACGAGCGGCCGTTCCCTTTTTGTGACTGGCCTGCCTCGACCGATCAGGACGATTCGTCTAGCCATTATTGATGCTTTAGCTTTGCCGCATCGTTTTGCGGCCCTATCAGGGATCTCCATGGAGCCGCGCTACTCACCGCAACAACTGGAATCGGCTGTCCAGGCCTGGTGGCTGGAACAGCACAGTTTTACGGTCACAGAAGACCCGGATCGCGAGAAGTACTATTGCCTGTCCATGCTGCCCTACCCATCGGGCCAGTTGCACATGGGGCACGTGCGCAATTACACCATCGGTGATGTCATCAGCCGTTATCAGCGAATGCTGGGACGCAACGTTTTGCAGCCGATGGGCTGGGACGCCTTTGGCCTGCCAGCCGAGAATGCCGCGATCCAGCGCGCCGTTCCCCCGGCGCAGTGGACCTACCAGAATATTGAGCATATGCGCGGACAGTTGCAGCGCATGGGCTTTGCTTACGACTGGTCACGTGAGGTTACCACCTGCCGGCCCGAGTATTACCGCTGGGAGCAGTGGTTCTTTACCCGGCTTATGGAAAAAGGCCTGGCCTACCGCAAGAACGCCGTGGTCAACTGGGATCCGGTCGATCAGACGGTGCTGGCCAACGAGCAGGTTATCGATGGCAAAGGCTGGCGCTCCGGCGCGGTGGTCGAAAAACGCGAAATCCCGCAGTGGTTTATTCGTATCACCGCCTATGCCGACGAGCTGCTTGACGAACTGGACAACCTGCCGGGCTGGCCGGACTCGGTCAAGACCATGCAGCGCAACTGGATCGGCCGCTCCAGCGGCCTGGAAGTTGATTTTGCCTTGGCGGCGGGCGGTGATCCGCTGCGGGTTTTTACCACCCGACCGGACACAATATTCGGCGCTACCTTTATGGCGGTTTCCGCAGATCACCCGCTTGCGATTGAGTCTGCCAAGACAGATCAGAGCGTAGCCGCGTTTATTGCGCAATGTGCCAGCGGTGGTGTCAGCGAGGTGGAACTTGAGTCCATTGAGAAAAAAGGTGTACCGCTTGGTATCGACGCGATTAACCCCTTAAGCGGTGAGAAGATACCGGTATGGGTCGCCAACTTTGTGCTGATGGGATACGGCACCGGGGCGATTATGGCGGTGCCGGCACACGATGAACGCGACCACGCCTTTGCTACCCGCTACGGCTTGCCTATTATTCAGGTAGTGGCCCCGGCCAATGGCGAGGTGATAGATGTTTCTGCGGCATCGTGGCCAGCCAAGGACGACACCATCACTGTCAACTCCGGGGAATTCAGTGGCCTGGATTTTCAAAGCGCTTTTGAGCGCATTGCCGGTTATATGAAAGATCAGGGCATTGGCGAGCGCCAAGTGAACTATCGCCTGCGTGACTGGGGCGTTTCGCGACAGCGATACTGGGGCTGCCCTGTGCCGGTGATCTACTGCGATCGTTGTGGCGCAGTGCCGGTGCCGGATGCTGATCTGCCGGTGCTGTTGCCCGAAGATGTCACCTTCATGGGGGTGCAGTCACCAATCAAGGCCGACCCCGATTGGCGCGCGACATCGTGCCCAACGTGCGGCGCCGACGCACAACGTGAGACCGATACTTTTGATACCTTCGTTGAATCCAGCTGGTACTACGCCCGCTACTGCACCCCAGGTGCCAAGGCCATGCTGGATAAGCGCGCGGATTACTGGCTGCCGGTTGATCATTACATTGGCGGCATCGAGCACGCTGTGATGCATCTTTTGTATTTTCGTTTCTGGCACAAGCTTATGCGCGACCTGGAGCTGGTCAGCAGTGATGAGCCAGTGACCAAACTGCTATGCCAAGGAATGGTGCTGGCTGAAGCTTACTATCATGACAGTACCGAGCAGGGCCGTGTCTGGGTGCGTCCCGATGAGGTTGAGATCAAAAAAGACGCCAAGGGTAAAACCACAGATGCGAAACGCGCAACCGATGGCGCTGCGCTGACACCGACCGGCTGGACGACCATGTCCAAGTCCAAAAACAATGGCGTTGATCCACAGGGCCTGATCGACCGTTACGGTGCCGATACGGTGCGATTGTTCACCATGTTTGCCTCGCCCCCCGAGCAATCGCTCGAGTGGAACGACGACGCGGTCGCCGGGTCGCAGCGTTTTCTACGCCG
>JABINT010000043.1 GCA_018698075.1 Acidiferrobacteraceae bacterium | reverse complement strand
CAGTAGGGAATCTTATCTTCTTTTTCGATCCATTCACGCATCAACTGGGCTGCTTTGTCACTGGGCTGTTGTATCAGCGGCAGCCGTCGCTGGTGGGCGGGAAGAGAGATCTCCTGGGACAGCGCTGCATCGTCAAAGCCGATCCGGGCTGCATCATCCCGGGTGCTGGCGTAATAGATAGTGTCAATACGCGCCCACCAGATGGCAGCAAGGCACATCGGGCAGGGCTCACAGGTGGTGTAGATCACTGATCCGGCAAGCGAGAAGGTGCTGCGTTGGCGACAGGCATCGCGGATCGCGCTGATCTCCGCGTGTGCGGTCGGATCGTTGCCTGAGGTCACCTCGTTCCAGCCGCGCCCGATGACACTGCCTTGGTGCACGATGATTGCACCAAATGGCCCACCGGCCCCGGCGTGCATATGCCGACCGGCAAGGTTGAGCGCAAGATCCATAAAAGTGCTATGGCTGGCTGGGTCGGGTTTAGTCATGACGCGGCCCTTTCCCTTTGAGCCTCGACTTGTTGTAGCGTGATGCCGGGTTCCCCGGTGGTGACGCGACAGGTTTTTAGAATCTCAGGCAGTACACCCAAGGCAATCACGCCCGGTTCTTTGCCTGCTGCGGCGCCCGCTCCAATGGGACTGGTGAGTCGCGCGATCTGGGTATCTGTCAGGCCGTCTTTTTTAAGAGCCTTGCGAAAACGTCGCGCCTTGGCCTGGCTGCCGATCAGGCCGGTGTAGCGCAGCGCAGTGTTTGTGAGCAGGATGCGGCACAGCTCGTAATCCAGAGCGTGGCTGTGGGTCATGACCAGCGCTGCATCGTGATGCCTCAGCTCCTGTGCGATCGGCAGCAGGTCATAGGGTGTGTGAACATCAATATTGTGCGAGGCGGGTACCTGCGTGCACTGATCCTTACGGCTGTCAAAAACGGATAGCCGAAGCGGCAGCTGACTGGCCATCGTACACAAGGCACGGCCCACGTGACCAGCCCCAAACAGTGCCAGCGCCGGGCGGTGATCGGCAAGCGGCAAAATATACACAGCGTCAGCGCTGACCGTTGATGGCTTGCCGTGATCGATCACCGATGGGGGTGTAGCAATGTGTGTTTTATTGAACAGCACATTTACCTGGGTGCCGGTGCGTTGTTTGTCGCGGGCCTTTTGCAGCCAGAGGCTGGCGCTGGCATCGATCGGTTGCAGCATGATTTCCAAAGTGCCACCGCAGCACTGGCGCATGTCTGGTCCAAGCACGCAATGCACAATCGACCGCGCCCAGTCGCCATTGCCCGCCAGCATTGCCTGGCCCGCCTCTATGATTGTGCGTTCGAGCTCGCCGCCGCCGATACTGCCCAGAGACTGCGTCTGGCCGATCAGAATCCAGCTTCCGCTTTCGCGTGGGGTAGAGCCGCGTTCACCGCAAATGATGGCGAGTACCGCCGGCCTCGCCTTTGCCACGGTATCAAGCGCGGCATTGATCCAATCGCACGGACCCGGCGCACCCCGGATCATGATTGCGCTCCAGCGTCAGTTGTCGAGGTCTGCTTGCGTTCGGCCTGTATGGCAAAGAGCAGCGCCTCGGCCGTTGCCGGTGCATCCAGTCCCGGCACAGTGCTATAGCCATTAATACTCGAGAGCGCGTCAGACAGTGCCTGGTGTACCGAGATTGCCAGCATGAACGGTGGCTCACCCACCGCTTTGGAGCGATGAATGGTCGCCTGGGCGTTTTCACCGCGTGACCACAGTTGGATATCCATCCGCCCCGGCCGGTCCGAACAGGTGGGGATCTTATAGGTCGACGGTGCGTGGGTTTTCAGGTGGCCGGCGTCATCCCACCACAGCTCTTCGTTGGTCAGCCAGCCCATGCCCTGAATAAACCCGCCTTCCACCTGACCCAGGTCAATGGCCGGGTTCAGCGAGCGACCGGCATCGTGCAGGATATCGACTGCCGTTACCCGACTCTCGCCGGTCAGGGTATCGACAGCGACTTCGCTGACGGCAGCACCGTAGGCGAAATAATAAAAGGGACGGCCCTTGGCGGTTTTGCGGTTGTAGTGAATCTTCGGCGTACGGTAAAAGCCGGTGGCTGACAGTTGTACCCGTGCCAGGTAGGCGAGTTCCACCAGCTTGGCAAAAGATAGGGTGGTATCGCCGGCGTGCACGCTCGAGTCGCGAAAGCGTACCTGGCCCTCGTCAACCGCAAAGTGCTGCGCGGCAAAAGCGCTGAGGCGACGTTTCAGAGTGCGCGCAGCATTCAATGCCGCCATCGCATTGAGATCTGCGCCGGATGAGGCTGCAGTTGCTGATGTATTGGGCACCTTAGCCGTACTGGTCGCAGTGATCTTGACCTGATCTAAGGGCACGGCCAGTGCGTTGGCCACCACCTGTGCAACCTTGATAAAGAGCCCCTGGCCCATTTCAGTGCCGCCGTGGTTTAGATGAATACTGCCGTCGCGATAGATGTGCACTAGAGCGCCCGCCTGGTTAAACCAACTGGCAGTAAAGGAGATGCCGAACTTAACTGGAGTCAATGCCAGGCCGCGCAGCACCTGCGGGTTGTTTGCGTTGGCAGCACGGATCGCTTCACGGCGCTGCCAGTAATGACTGCTTGCCTCCAGGTCTGTAACCAGCTCATCGAGAATAAAATCGTCAACCGGCATGTGGTAGGGGGTCAGGCTGCGCTCTTTCGCGCCGTAAAAATTGCGCTTGCGCACAGTCAGTGGATCCTGACCGGTGGCCCTCGCTACGGCCTCGATCATGCGTTCGCCGGCGAGCATGCCCTGCGGTCCACCAAAGCCGCGAAAGGCGGTATTGGATACCGTGTTGGTAAAGCAACGCTGCGAGCGGATGCGCACTGTTGGGAAAAAATAGGCGTTATCCACATGAAACATGGCGCGATCGTTTACCGGGTCGGACAGATCGAGGGCGCAGCCACAGCGCGAGGCCAGGGTGGTATCCACGGCCAGGATGCGGCCATCGGTATCGTGGCCGACTTTCCAGTCGATGCGAAAGTCATGGCGCTTGCCAGTCATGCGCATATCATCGTCGCGATCCAGCCGGCATTTGACTGGGCAGGCATTGCGCTGCGCCGCCACGGCGGCGAGCGCTGCCCACTGGCAGGCCTGACTCTCCTTGCCGCCAAACGCGCCGCCCATGCGCCGGACCTCGACCGTGATTGCGTTGGCCGGTTTTCCCAGCACCTTGGCCAGGTGCTGCTGGATTTCGCTGGGGTGCTGGGTTGAGCAGTGCACCAGCATGTCGCCGTCTTCCTGGGGGATGGCCAGCGATACCTGGCCTTCAAGATAAAAGTGATCCTGCCCACCGCAATACAGCGTGCCAGCGGCAGTGTGCGGCGCTGAGCGCATGGCGTTTTCCCAGTCACCGCGCTGCATCAGTTGTTCGTCGCTGATGAAGCGCTGGTGGTGGAGCGCGTCATCAACCGTCAGGATGGGTTTTTCTGAGGTGATGCGTACTTTGCCCAGCGCAGCGGCGGCACGTGCCGCGCGGTGACTGGTCGCTACCACGGCAAAAACCGGTTCGCCGTCAAAGCGTACTTCAGTGTCGGCCAAAACGGGTTCGTCTCCGCGGCCCGACGGGCTGACATCATTTTGCCCCGGGATATCGTTAGCACAAAAAACATCGATGACTCCGGGGGCGTTGCGCACAGCGCCAAGATCCATGGATTCGATGCGTCCACAGACGGCTGTGGCGCTACCCACGGCAAGATGCAAGGTGTTTTGCGGCACCGGGATGTCATCGATAAAGAGCGCTTCGCCGGTCGTGTGTTTTAGCGCACTGTCATGGGCCAGGGAAGCGCCCGGGCCTTGGGCTAAAGTTTCAGTCATGGGCAGACAAAACTGGCGTCGCGCTTGCCGGGTAGAGCAAGTCGGGCGCCTTGCCACTGATGGTACCGAGGTAGCGCTCCAGCAGGCCGCGCGCTGCGCGCATCCGGTAGTCCGCACTGGCGCGTGCGTCGGTGATAGGGGAAAAGTCCTGTTGCAGGGCATTCGCGCCAGGGTCAAGAGCCGAGCAATCTGCACTTTTCCCGACCAGCGCATTCTCGCATTGGCGCGCGCGCTGCACGGTTCCGGCCATTCCACCGAAGGCAATCCGCGCGCTGGTGATGATGCCGTTATCGAGTTGCAGATTAAACGCGCCGCATACGGCGCTGATGTCCTGATCGAAACGTTTGGATACCTTCCAGCAGTGAAAATGCTCATGGCCCTGTGTCGGCACGCCGATCATGCGAATGATTTCTCCCGCTGCCAGATCCTGATTACCATAGTCGATGAAGAAATCTTCCAGCGCCATGCTACGTTCGCCGTTTGCGCCCACCAGGTGCAAGGTTGCACCCAGCGTGATCAGGGCCGGGGCAAGATCACCGATGGGTGAGCCGTTGGCAATGTTTCCGCCAAGGGTGGCCTGAGCGCGGACCTGGCGCGAGCCAAAACGATGCAGCAAGGTTCCAAGGTCTGGTGCGAGACTTTGCAGCGTTTCCAGGCTCTGCGCCAGGGTTACTGCGGCGCCTATTTGCACTTCCTGGCCGCTTCGATGAATTTGTTTCAACTCAGTCACCTGGCCCAGGTAAATCATGTTGTCAAAACGCTGGTGCTGTTTGGTGATCCAAAGGCCAACGTCGGTAGCGCCGGCAATCAATTGTGCCTGTGGCGAAGATCGCATCAGATCAGTCAGGCCCACAAGGCTGGTCGGCGCGGCAAAAATACTGGCCACACCCTTTGTTTGCAGATAGGTATCGTCGCTCGCCCATTTACCCAGTTTTTCAATTCCCAGCGCCTGCAGTGACCGGCAATGATCGGGAATGGGCTGTGTAAGGGCTTGTTGCGCCGCAGTGATGATCGGGCCGTATCCAGTGCATCGACACAGGTTGCCCGCAAGAGCGTCGTTCAGGGTTTCGCGATCGACAGTAACATCATCGGAATCACAAGCATAATGCAGCGCCGCCAGACTCATCACGATACCCGGGGTGCAAAAGCCGCATTGAGAGCCATGGGCTTTGGCCATCTCGATCTGAACCGGGTGAGGTTGTGGATCAGCCAAGTGCTCGACAGTAAGTACCTGGGTGCTATCGACTGTACCGAGCGGAATAATGCAGGCGTTAACACCCTGGTAACGCAGCTGGTTATTTTCCGTGCGGCCCAACAATACCGTGCAGGCGCCGCAGTCTCCTTCGGCGCAGCCTTCTTTGGTGCCGGTCAGCCCCTGGTTGAGCCGCAGGAAATCCAGCAGTGTTTGCTGCCCATCGAAGGCATCCAGTGCAATTTCCTGGTCGCCAAGCAGACAGCGGAATGCAGATCGTGCGGTTGCCATAGGCCGTTCGGGCAGACCCGTCAGCTGCCGCGGTAGGTGCTGTAGCCGTAAGGGGAAACCAGTAGCGGCACGTGGTAGTTGGCCTGCGCTTGAGCAATGCCAAAGCGGATGACTACCGTACCCAGAAAAGCCGGATCCGTCAGTTCAACACCACGCTTGCGGAAATATTCCCCCGCGTCAAAATGAAATTCGTAGATTGCGCAGTTAAAGGCCGCACCTTCCAGCACGGGCCCGTCGTTGCGCCCATCGGCGTTGGTGCGCCCCCGGCAAATCTCGGTGAGCGGGTCGTCGATACGATAAAGTATCCAGTTCATGCCGGCGGCAGGTTGGCCGGTGGCCGTATCCAGAACATGGGTGGTGAGTTTGCCCATGGACTCCTCCTTCGGTGGCGGTTGGGGCGAATAGCGGCTCAGGACCCCCGCCGTGGGTGGTGGGTGTGCCGTGGCGCACGATGCAGTGTCACATAGAGGAGCACTATCGTCAGTATCAGATCGCCTTAAACACTTTCAAACTAAATTTGATAATAACGTGAAATCTTCTTCAAAGTCTCAGTTAATATTCCCGACACAACAGATGTAAGGCGCAAGATGGTTCGCCGGAACAACACATGAACCCACAGACCACATATCCCCGCGATCTGATCGGTTACGGCCGCGCCCCGCCCCAGGCTGATTGGCCAGGTGGTGCACAGATTGCGTTGCAGTTCGTGGTCAACTATGAAGAAGGCGCAGAGAACTGCGTATTGCATGGGGACGAGGCTTCCGAGGCTTTTCTTTCAGAGATCGTCGGGGCATCACCATGGCCCGGCCAAAGACACCCCAGCATGGAATCGATTTATGAATATGGGTCGCGGGTTGGGGTATGGCGTCTTTTTGATCTGTTCGCCCGCTACGAGATTCCTATTACGGTGTTTGGTGTGGCTATGGCTCTTGAGCGTAACCCGGCGGTCGCTGAAGCCGCTATGGCAGCAGGCTACGAGATCTGCTCGCATGGTTATCGTTGGATCGATTACCGCAACGTACCCGAGGACATTGAGCGCGAACACCTGCACCGAGCGATCGAGATCATCAGTCAACTAACCGGTGAGCGCCCTCTTGGCTGGTATACCGGGCGCACCAGCGAGAGGACGCGTGCGCTGGTCGCGGCTGAAGGCGGGTTTCTTTATGACGCAGATGATTACAACGATGACCTGCCGTTTTGGACCCGCGTCGATGACCAGGCTCACCTGGTTGTGCCCTATACGCTGGACAATAACGATATGCGTTTCGCCAGTCCCCAGGGCTTTAACAGTGGTGAGCAGTTCTATACTTATCTGCGCGACGCCTTCGATACACTGTATGCGGAAGGGCAGACCACCGCGCGAATGATGTCCGTGGGATTGCACTGCCGTCTTATCGGACGGCCGGGCAGGCTCGGGGCACTTGCCCGGTTTATCGAGCACACCCGGCGCTTTGATAAGGTGTGGTATTGCCGGCGCATCGACGTGGCCCGTCACTGGCGGGCAAAGTTTCCCGCGGATGTGCAATGACAGTCGTTCCCAGCCAGATGGGCCGGGACGCCTTTGTTTCCCGATTTGGCGGCGTCTATGAGCAGTCGCCGTGGATCGCCGAGCAGGTTTTTGATACCGGAATCACGCAGTTGGCCGATAGCGCACTGGGCTTGTCACAAGCCATGGTTGATATCGTCGAGCAGGCCGGTCGCGAGCCACAACTCGCACTACTTTGTGCTCACCCGGATCTTGCCGGGCGCCTGGCGGTGTCTGGCGAATTAACCAGCGCTTCGTCGGCTGAGCAGTCGGCTGCCGGTCTGGATCGGTGCACAACCGAGCAGTACGGTGCATTCACGGATTTGAACGAGCGTTACACCCGCAGGTTCGGCTTTCCCTTTATCCTCGCCGTTCGGGGCTATCACCGCGATGAAATACTTGAGTGTTTCCAAAGGCGGGTGGACAACGATGTAGATGTAGAGTTTGATGAAGCCCTGGAGCAGGTACACCGCATTGCCCGGCTCCGACTGGAGGCACTTTTCACCCAAGGGGATTTATCCCAGACATGAGCCAAGCAACCGACATTCCTGAATTTGCCCGCCACCTGGTGAACCTGGCGTCACCACGGCTGGGCGCTGAAGCCCTTGAGACCAGCGATGATTTTTTCGCGCCCAAGGAGCGGTTACTGCAAGATAGCGAGCCGGTCTTTATTGCGGGCAAGTTTGACGATCACGGTAAATGGATGGATGGCTGGGAAAGCCGGCGCCGACGTGGCGGTGGCCATGATCATGTGGTGATACGCCTTGGGACCCGTGGGATCGTACGCGGCGTAGATATCGATACCCGGCATTTCACCGGCAACTATCCCCCACAGGCTTCACTTCAAGCCGCTGACAGTGATCATGACACGCCGGTCGATGAGCTTAACTGGCGTGAACTGCATGGCCGCACTGACCTCGGTCCTAACAGCCATCACTACTGCGCGATAGCCGATGCCCAGCCGGTTAGCCATCTACGCCTGAATATTTTTCCCGACGGCGGGGTTGCGAGGCTGCGGGTCTATGGCGAGCCATTGGCGGCCAGTTTGGGTGCTGATTCGGGCCAAGTGCTGGAGCTCTCGGCGATTGCCAACGGCGGGCGTATTGCCGGCTTTAACGATGCACACTACGGTGATCCCTGGGTCATTTTGATCCCGGGGCGGGGTATCAACATGGGCGACGGCTGGGAAACGCGCCGCCGGCGAGAGCCCGGCCACGACTGGATTCTGGTGCGCCTCGGCGCGCCCGGCGTAATCGAGCGGGTGGAAGTAGACACGGCGCATTTCAAGGGTAATTATCCGGATCAATGCTCTATTCAGGGAGCCTTAATCGAGGGGCTTGATGATGCAGCCCTTGGTATCGCAGCCGAAAACTGGCCGGAACTGATGCCGCCAAAAAAGCTTGAGATGGACCGCCAGCATTTCTTTGATCAAAGTGCGTTGCGAGATGTTGGCGCGGTTAACTGCGTGCGGTTGAATATCTTTCCCGATGGCGGCGTCAGTCGCTTTCGGGTGCATGGCCGTTTGCAAGGCTAAATAAGGGCCGTGGAATCCATCGTACCCCAGCCATTGACCGCGCAACGCTTTGCGCCCTTTGGCGATGTGATCGAGGCGCGTCAAAGCAGTGCGCTAGTGATCAACCAGGGCACCTCGACCCGGTTTCATGATCTCGCCGCAGTGGATGTGGGCGCCGAGGGTGGCCGTACTCTGGTGAACATTTTTCGCGCGACGCCATATCCACCGCCTCTGGTCATTCGCATGATGGAAAAGCATCCCCTGGGCTCGCAGCTCTTTATGCCGCTGCAGGGGCAGACCTATCTGGTGGCGGTTGCGCCATCATCGGATCAGGTGACCTCATCGGATATATCGGTTTTTGTTGCCCAGGGGTACCAGGGGGTGAATTTTTACCGTGGCACCTGGCACCACCCACTGCTGGTATTGTCTGGGGAGCAGGATTTTCTGGTGATTGACCGAGGTGGCGCGGGCGAGAACCTGATCGAGCACGATCTGGATCCCCCCCTTGCGGTCACACTGGATTGATCACAGGATGATTGCATCCTGGTTTAAAGTCTCAGCGATCGTAGCCGGGTACAATGAGCCGGGCGTTACCTGGAGGATGCTGATATGAAGGTGTTTCGTACAATGCTGGTGGCCGCCACCTTGCTGGCTGTTTCGATACCTGCGGCAGCGCTACTGCCAGGGGATGCCGAGGACGGAAAACCGTTGCACGACAACTTTTGCACCGCTTGTCATGTCAACATGTTCGGCGGTGATGGCAATAGCGTATATACCCGTGATACCCGCCGGGTACAAAGCATTGAGGGGTTGATGGGACAAGTCGCGTTTTGTAATCAGCAGACCAGTGCCGGACTGAACGAGCACGAAGTCGACGACATCATTGCTTACCTTAACGAGGCCTTCTACGGTTTCGAGACCGACTAGCGGGCTCCCGCCCGAGGCTAGTCTTAATAGCCTGCCAGACCCTCAGGGGCGCAGGATCACCTTGGACACCCTTATCGAGTTGTTGATCAGTGAGCCGAAACTGACCGAGGAATTTGGCGTGAGCCAAGGCACTATCAGAAGGGCGTTGGTTGACCTGGTGTTACAGGGGTCGTTTCTGACACCAGGATCAGGGTGACCGCGGTCACGGAGCACACCCCATTTGGGTTTTTTCATCTCTTTCGTGGTGATGGGGTGCGTGAATTACCCCAGAGCAAGACCTTAAAGATTTCGAGCACTATGACTGCAATCCGCCCGAATCAGCGTAAGCTATAGTTGCTGGCCGTGGCAATGGACTTCGATTACATCATCGTAGGGGCAGGCTCGGCCGGCTGTGTGCTGGCGAATCGTCTGTCGGCCAGCGGCCGTCACCGGGTATTGCTGCTCGAGGCGGGCCCGAAAGATCGCTACCCGTGGCTGCATATCCCGATCGGTTATGCCAAGACGATGTTTCATCCACGCTACAACTGGTGCTATGACACCGAGCCCGATCCGGGATTGAACGGCCGTTCGATTTACTGGCCACGCGGGAAAGTGCTGGGTGGTTCCAGTGCGATCAACGGGCTGATCTACGTGCGCGGCCAGCGTGAGGATTACGATCACTGGGCAGCGCTGGGCAACCGCGGCTGGTCCTGGGACGATGTGTTGCCGTATTTCATCCGCTCCGAGCGTAATCAACGCGGCGCTGATGACTTTCATGGCGATCGCGGCCCGCAAGGGGTGTCTGATGTGGACCGACCCAACACGTTGGCCCGGGCTTTTATTGCCGGCTGCGTTGAGGCGGGTTACCCGGCCAACGATGATTTCAACGGCGCATCTCAAGAAGGCGCGGGCCCCTACCAACTGATCACCTGGAAGGGCAGACGTTGCAGCACCGCGACAGGGTATCTCAAGCCCGTCCGGAAACGGCGCAACCTGACGGTTGAAACCAATGCACATGTTTGCCGGCTCGAGTTTTCCGGTACCCGGGCCGATACCGTGGTTTACCGTCAGCACGGTCAAGAAAAGCGCGCCCTGGCTCGACGTGAGATTATCCTGAGTGCCGGCGCCTTACAGTCGCCACAGTTGTTGCAGCTTTCAGGCATTGGTGATGCGGCGCTGCTCAAGACGCATGGTGTCGAGGTACTGCGTCATCGCCCTGGGGTAGGACAGAACCTGCAGGATCATCTGCAGGTGCGGGTGATTCACCGCTGCAATCAGCCCCTGACCACCAACGACGATATGCGCAGCTGGTGGCGCCAGTTGCGTATGGGCATGCAGTATGTGTTTCAGCGTAGTGGGCCGATGGCAGTTGGCATAAACCAGGCCGGCGCCTTTTTGAAAACCCGCGTTGAACTTGATCGGCCCGATATCCAGTTTCACTTCGCAGCCCTGTCGGCTGATCTGCCTGGTGCACCGCTGCACGATTTTTCAGGATTTACGTCCTCGGTCTGCCAGTTGCACCCCAGCAGCCGCGGACACCTTGAGATCACCAGTGCCGATCCCTTTGCCAAGCCTGCGATGCATCCGGGCTATCTTTCCACCGAGCAAGACCAGCAGGCAATTGTGGCCGCTCTGAGGGTAGCCAGGCGCATCGCCGCCCAGCCTGCATTGGCCCACTATATTGTGGATGAGTACAAGCCTGGCCTGTCGCTGGAGCGTGATGATGAACTACTGGAATTTGCCCGCGATACCGGGGTTACGATCTTTCATCCTTCTGGTACCTGCCGGATGGGCGCTGATGATGACGCAGTGGTGGATTGCACGCTTAAGGTACGTGGCGTGGCGGCTTTGCGGGTGGTGGATTGTTCGATCATGCCAACGTTGGTGTCTGGTAACACCCACGCGCCAGCGGTCATGATTGCCGAGAAGGCCTCTGATCTGATTCTGGCAGACGCGGGTGATTAAGGCCCAGGGCTAATCCTGGGGTTGCGCAAAAAGCACCGCTGAAGCGACGGCGCGGCGCCAGGTATTGAGTAGTGTCTGGCGTTGTGACTCATTCATTTGTGGTGTGAAGGTGCGTTCACCGCGCCAGACGTCGCTAAGCTCATCCAGTGAACTGAAAACTCCAGATTGCAGCCCGGCCAGTCGAGCCGCTCCCAGCGCTGTGGTTTCCAGTAAAACAGGACGCTCGACCGGTGTATTGCTGATATCGGCGAGGAACTGCGCCAGCCAGTCGTTGCGTGCCATGCCGCCATCGATGCGTAGCAGTGCGGGAGATTGGCCGCTATCTTCGGCCATGGCCCCAAGCAGTTCGGCGCTCTGGTAGCAGACCGCTTCTAGCGTAGCGCGCGCAATGTGGGCTGGGGTGGTGGCACGGGTCATACCGAGTAGCGTGCCCCGGGCGTAGGGGTTCCAGTGCGGGGCGCCCAGCCCGGTAAACGCCGGTACCAGGTAAACCCCTTCGTTAGAATCCAATCCCGCTGCCAGAGTTGCAGTTTCGTTTGCAGAGTCGACCAGGCCCAGTTCATCGCGCAGCCACTGCACACTGGCACCGGCCATAAAAATAGACCCTTCCAGCGCGTAGGTGACTTCACCCTGGATCCGGTAGGCAATGGTGGTCAACAGACGGTGGCGCGAAACCAATGCTTCGCTGCCGGTATTCAGTATGGCAAAGCAGCCAGTGCCATAGGTGCTTTTCAGCATGCCTGGCGCGAGACATGCCTGGCCGACCAGGGCGGCTTGCTGGTCGCCGACCAGCGCGCCGACAGCGATGGATTGGCCCAGCACGGCGGTGTCGGTGGTGCCGAAATCGGCTGCACTGTCCTTCACCTGCGGCAGTAGGGATACGGGTATGTTGAACAGGGCCAGCAGCGTTTCGTCCCAGCGCTGCTGGTGGATGTTAAAAAGCGAAGTTCGCGAGGCATTGGTTGCATCGGTCGCGTGCACCTTGCCACCGGTCAGACGCCACAACAAAAAGGTATCCACCGTGCCAAAGGCCAGATCGCCTTTTTCGGCGCTCTGGCGGGCGCCCTCCACGTGATCGAGAATCCAGGCGATCTTGGTGGCACAGAAATACGGATCCAGCAACAAACCAGTGCGGGCGTTGATTTCAACTTCATGACCAGCCTCGCGCAGCCGCTCGCAGGTATCTGCCGTGCGCCGGTCCTGCCAGACAATTGCGTTGTAGATCGGCTCACCGCTGGCGCGATCCCATACCATGGTAGTTTCGCGCTGGTTGGTGATGCCTATACTGGCGAGAGTGCCTTGTGCCCGGGAAAGCACCTCTTGGGTGACAGCAAGCGTAGATGACCAGATATCTTGGGGATCGTGTTCCACCCAGCCATCGCGAGGGTAGTGCTGGGGAAACTCCTTTTGCGCGACCTGAAGCGGTCGGCCGCTCGCATCAAACAGGATCGCACGCGAACTGGTAGTGCCTTGATCAATAGCGAGTAGAAGGGGGGTCTGGGTCACTTCAGTATGAAAACGCTTGGGTTTGCAGTTCCCTTGACTGGTACGGATCGCCTATCCTACCTAACCCGGCAGTCTGGAACTACCTTCACTCGGTAACGCCCTTGTGCGTTCGACCCACAATCAACCCTGATAGTATGAGTTTGCGCGCTACCCACAAATCACAACTCCAGGACGGTGAGTTCGATGTGCTGGTGATTGGTGCAGGCATTAACGGCGCGGCTTCGGCTTCGGCGTTGGCTCATCGTGGTTTGCGCACCGCGTTGGTCGACGCGCGCGACTTTGCTGGTTACACCAGTCAGAACTCTTCCAATCTTATCTGGGGCGGTATCAAGTATCTCGAGACCTTTGAGTTCGCTTTGGTGCGACGCCTTTGTTCCAGTCGTAACGTGCTGATGCGCGCTTACCCGACTGCAGTGCGGGAGACCCGCTTTTTGGCGGCTATCTCAAGTACGGCGCCACACTCGCGCCTGGCAGTTTGGTTGGGGGCCTGGTTTTATTGGTTTCTGGGCAGTTGCATGACACGTATCCCGCGCCTCTTATCGCGCGATGCACTCAAACGCGCTGAACCGGTTGTCAATGCTGGCATGACTCAGGGCGCGGTGGAGTACTCTGATGCGCTTCTAGTCGATGGCGATGCCCGTTTTGTTTATTCGCTGGTGCGTCGGGCTGCGGATGCTGGTTGTGTCACGGTCAATTACCTTAACGTCGTCAATGCCCAGCGCAGTGGGGAATATTGGCGGGTAGATCTTCTCGACAGTGTGGATGGTGGGAAGATGAGCACCCGGGCGCGGGTGATCATCAATGCGGCCGGGCCTTTTGCCGACCCGCTTGCCGGACTCACTAATGTTGCGACGGGTTTGCGCCATGTGCTTTCGAAGGGTATTCACCTGATCACCGATCGCTTATCGGCGAAGTCGCGGGTGTTGGCTTTTTATGCAGATGATGGCCGACCTTTTTTTGTGATCCCGCTGGGCAATCGTGCCAGCATCGGCACGACCGATACCCCGGTCGAGACACCGACCGTGGCCGTTGACGAGGCCGACCGGGATTTTGTATTGAGCAACATCAACGCGCGTCTGGATCTAAAGAGCCCACTCAGTCGCCACGACGTGATAGACGAGCGCTGTGGTGTCAGGCCGCTGGCAGTAGACCCGCGGGAAAAAGGCGATGTCGGCGGCGATTTTCTTTCGTTGTCACGTAAGCACGTGATCGAAACACATGCCGGGCGGGCGTGCGTTAGCATATACGGCGGCAAACTGACTGATTGTCTCGATGTGGGGGCCGAGGTCCGTGATGCGGTGTTGTCTTTGGACGTGGTGGATCCAGGTGGCACGCGTGAGTGGTATGGCGAGAGCGGTACCCGTATCCGTAATGCTTTTTTGGCTAAAGTGCGACTCTTAAGGGGCGCGAGTATTGTTTCTGGTGAAGTCCAGTTCGAACGGCTGTGGCGCTGCTACGACTCACGAGCGCTTAAACTTGTGCAGAAGTTTGAGGATGAACCAGATGCCCGGGAAGTGATTCTGGCGGCCGATGGCATCACCCGAGGGGAGCTTGAGCTGGTACGCGATACCGAGATGGTCGTCACTCTCGAAGACTTTCTACGGCGGCGCACGCTATTGACGCAGACCCGTGGCAAAGATGAACTTGCCGGCCCGGCAATGATGCAGGTATGCGAGATACTGTTTGGTTCCAAGGCTTCGGTACGTTACCAGGAGTACTTTGGCGCAAACTCTAATGAGGAGGCATGACATGGTAGGCGCTATACATTCGCTACAGCAGGTAAGCTTGCCGATACTCGATACGGCTGATCTTTTCCCAGTTCATCGGATCTACTGCGTCGGACGCAACTACGCGGCGCATGCAGTAGAGATGGGCCACGACCCGGACCGCGAAGCACCGTTCTTTTTTCAAAAAAACCCAGACAATCTTGTGAGTGATGGGGGTGAATTCCCTTATCCCGCACTCAGCAATGATGTGCAGCACGAGATTGAACTGGTAGTGGCTTTGCAATCCGGCGGTTTCCAGATTGCAACTGACTCGGCACTGGACCACGTTTTTGGCTACGCGGTGGGTTTGGATATGACACGACGTGACCTGCAGGGCGAGATGAAGCGCCAGGGCCGTCCCTGGGAGATTGGCAAGGCCTTTGAGCACTCGGCGCCATGCTCAGCGATCACACCTGCTTCGAGCATTGGCCACCCTCAGGACGGCACCATTAGTTTGCAAAGAAACGGCGCGCTCTGCCAGTCGGGCGACCTCGCGCAGATGATCTGGAAAGTCCCCGAGATCATCTGCGAACTGTCCCGGTATTTTCTACTGACACCCGGCGACCTGATTTTTACCGGCACGCCAGCAGGGGTGGGTCCGGTGCTCCCGGGCGATACCCTGGATGGCGTGATCAACGGGGTCGGTTCGCTTTCGGTGACCGTGGTTTAACGAGATAGAGCCAGCTGCGGTAGGCATGAGCGTGACAGACAAAGGTATTCAGTTAGAGCGAGAGATATGTAACTAACTGAAAAAATGGAGAAAAATACATAACCCTTTGAATAGCTGATTTTCAGTGTGAGTAGTTCTTGACAGTGATTAAGAAAATACTTATATTCAATTGTTCTTATTTAACTTTTATTGGAAATCAGACCATGAAACACTGGAAGAACATTTTTGCAGCGAGCTCGATCGCTGTGATGTCGCTGGGTCTGGTTGCCCCGACCACAGTTGCCGAGGAAGTGGTTGCCCCGACCGCAGTTGCAAAGGAAGTGGTTGCCGAGCCGGCCTGCGATGTGGCCGATCCCTACTGCCACAATTTTGCCAAGGCGAAAGAGTATTACCTGGAACTGGGTAATACCGAGGAAAGTTTTGAAGCGCTGGTGCAGCATCTGCGTGTGTTTACTGATTTTGGCCTGATGGCCCGCGTTATGGGTGACCCGGAAGAAAGCGCCAAACTGATGGCGGCATTGGCGGATCCCGACGTGGTGCACCTGATGCTGCGTGGCATGCAGGAGCCGGTTATGTGGGATACCTGGGTCAAACAGTTGACCAATCCACAAGCCTATATTGAGATGAGCCTGGTCGCGATCAACCCGATGACCTACATCAAATGGATGACATCGCCGGTTAACGTTGACGTCTACAGCGCCCTTAAGCCTTTCGTTCAGAGTGAGTTGTATGCCGACTGGGCCAACAAGGGAACAAAGATCAAGCTCTACGAGCCGACCTGGTCGTTCATGAATCCGCAGTGGACTGTGGATCGCCTGGCCTGGGCGATTGATCCGAAGACCTACGTCAATCCATTTACCTGGATCATGGAAATCATCTAAGTTATAGCAATCAACAGTTAAGTTTCTGGCTGAATGCCTGAAAAAGCCCCTTGCCTTGCGGCAGGGGGCTTTTTTTTATGCTTTAACCCCACTAATATCCACTGCGCCCATGCCGGCAACCCATAAAACAGATACTGCCTTAGGCTACCAAGGAGAATCACCTGGATATCAGTTATCAGCAAGTTAGTTTGACAAAGCGTTACCCGCTGCGCATCAGTCGCGGCGAAAGCGCAGGGTCAGTGAATCTTTTCGTTACCGTCAGCGACCAGAACGTAACTGGCCTGGGCGAAGCGGCGCCTGGCGGCCTCACGGGTGCCGACACCGCGCAGGATTGCCAGGATCAGATAAGCGCTTTTTTAAAAACGCATCCACAAGCCTTGGATAACCCGTTCGATGGCTGGCGGCTAGCGCATGAGGCGCAGGTTGCGCCGTGCGCCTGGGCGGCTGTTGATATTGCCCTGTGGGACCACCTGGCCCGGCGGGCGGGACAGCCACTGTACCGGCTGCTGGGGCTGCCGCACCGTGCCGTGGCAACGTCGGTAACGATCGGAATTTTGCCCCCTGAAGTCGTGCGCGAGCGGGTTTTGGAGGTTATCCAGCGCACCGGCGCACGCTATCTTAAGGTGAAACTCGGTAGTCCCGAAGGCCTGGAGGCAGACCAGGCAATGTATGCCGCGGTGAAAGAGGCCGCACACAATTACGCTGTGACGCTAAGGGTCGACGCGAACGGCGGCTGGGACCTGGCGGGTGCACAATCCATGATGTTATGGCTCAAGGAGCGTGGCTGCGATTATGTTGAGCAGCCTTTGCATCACCAGGCCGACGATCAGTTGCCCGCACTTTTCGCCGGACGGGCTTTGCCGATATACATTGACGAATCCTGTAATTTTGCGAAGGATGCAGCGCGCTTGGCTGGATGTATTGACGGTGTCAATCTCAAGTTGATGAAGTGTGGCGGTATCAGCGAAGCTTTGCGTATCGTCGCTACCGCTCGAGCCCATAGTCTTAAGACGATGATCGGCTGCATGGGTGAATCCTCGGTCGCCATAGGTGCTGGCGCTTCTCTTGGTGCACTGTTTGACCATATCGATCTGGATTCGCACCTCAACCTGTTGCCTGATCCCGCTTCGGGGCTTTGTCTTGATGCGGGCGTGGTCAACGTGGATGCAAAGCGCCCTGGACACGGAGTCACACTGACATGCTAAAGCCTGACCAGAGACTGGTCATTCATTTTTCCGAACAGATTAACAAGTTGAACGGCAAGATGGGGCACGGCGTACTGCGTTACTCACGCAACCCGATTGCCTGTGCTGTTGACTTCAATCACGGCGGGTGCAGCACACGTGAACTGCTGGGCTTCGGGCCGGATGTGCCGGTGGTGTCCTCGGTTGCCCAGGCTGTCGATATCGGTGGTGAGGTGCT
>JABINT010000045.1 GCA_018698075.1 Acidiferrobacteraceae bacterium | reverse complement strand
GGTTTCGTTATCAAAGAATCCTGCTGGACTTGCGCCCGTACGGCGTTGGTGCCCCAACGTGTTCCCTGCTTACTGCGTATTGCATCTGGACAGGTGCCTCCACAGAGCATTACGCCCGTTCTGCCATTAAAGTCGCTGTAGTGCGGCCCACCAGACACCTGATCTAACTCCTTCTCTGTCATCTGTTTCTGCTTAGTCATCTTTAATCTCCTTGAATATGTATTTGGCTGGTCAATTCCTTCGTTAGTATCTATTTTTTTGAGTCATCGGCGGCTTGTTGTACCTTGTCCAGGCCATCACTCACTTTGCCTGCACCCCAGATGACGCCGGCGCCTACAGCGGCCAAAACAACCCACCAAAAGGCCAATGGCCTTGCAGGCCCTTCGCGCCCCGGTAAATACATTCCACCATTTACCTGATCCATCTCATCCATTGTCATTTCGTTGTGTTGTGCGTTCATGTCTGTCCCCTTGAATAGTTGTTTGGCTGGTTGATTCCAGTGCAGCCATTGTTATGTAATACCAAGATCAAAGATGTGTGCTTCATCACGTTATTGGGCAGGAGTACGGGGTAGGTGTGATGGGGGTCACATAAGTGAGTAAGAGAGGTACCAGCGTAGGTAGACGTCGTTGCTTGAGGGGCGCTCTATGTACCGTACACAGGTTGCGTAGTTAGAGGCTGATGTGGGATACGTACCTGGGGGCGGAGAAATTTTAGTCATTTTCAATATTGCTTTGCCACCAAGAAAGACCCACCTTTGAAGCCAGCCGCGCACCTCTACCGCCCCCCACCTCCTTGGGGTTAGTCCCTGACAACTCTATTCAACCCTTCATCAGCCGTCGGCGTGATCGCTGGAACGGAAAAACCTAGGCGATTCTTCGGCGACTACCTGGTGCATGCACACCGGACGGACGTGACGCTGCGTGGTGTAAATATGAGCGGCGCAAACCTACCTGGTACGAGTGTAGAGTTGATATATGCGGTCGAGCCGGTAATCTGTTCCAATTGGCCTCCGTGGGGTAATCGTGTTCTGGCTACAACTCATCACAGGAAATCCTTATGACTACTAGAGAACCCATCAGTACCGACGACGCACCGGATGCCATTGGCCCGTACTCACAGGCGATCCGCGTAGGCCAGGTGGTCTACCTGTCCGGACAGATTCCACTGAACCCCGCGACAATGGAAATTGTTGAGGGCGATATCGAAGTGCAGACCCGGCGGGTTTTTGACAGCCTTGCTGCCGTGGCGCGCGCGTCCGGTGGCAGCCTTGCCGATATCGTCAAGCTAACCATCTACCTGGTCGATCTGGAACAGTTTCCTCAAGTGAACAAGGTAATGACTGAGTATTTCGAGTCGCCCTACCCAGCACGGGCAACGGTAGCCGTCGCAGGCTTACCCAAAGGGGTTCCGGTCGAGGTGGAGGCGGTACTCCATCTACCCGATTAGTTGGCCGCTGCGGTTGCCGAGCAAGGAGTGGCGGGGCTTTTGCAACAAGGGGTGTATCAAACAGTGTTTCAGGGTCTGTTGAAGCCGGATTTCTAATGGGGGACACCGAACCTTTAGCGATTACCGCTTTAAAAGGGGTTGGACCACAACTGGGGGCAAAGCTCGGTCGGCTGGGCATCAACACAGTTGTCGATCTGCTGTTTCATCTTCCGCTGCGTTACCAGGATCGCACGACCCTGGCCCCCATCGGCAGTCTGCGTCCGGGCAGTGAGGCGTTGATTCACGGACGCATAGAAATCAGCGGTGCGCGCTTTGGGCGCCGCCGCAGTTTGGTCACCGTGATTTCAGATGATACGGGCCGTTTGACCATGCGCCAGTTTCATTTCAGTGGAGCGCAGCAGCGTGGCCTGCACCGCGGAGGGTGCATCCAGTGTTATGGTGAAGTCCGTGCCGGCCCATCGGGTTTGGAAATGGTGCATCCCGAATATCGCTTGCTGGATTCTTTGGATCACAGCATCACAGAGGCGACACTGACCCCGGTATATCCTGGCACCGAAGGTATCAGTCAGCCTAAATGGCGTGATCTTGCCGGACAGGCGCTGGCCAGATGTGGTCAAGATATCCCTGAGCTTGTGAGCGAGTTTCCTGAAACTGTTTCGGTACATCTATCACTTGGAGAGGCTCTGGCGTTGTTGCACCACCCGCCGCCTGGTTCAGATCTGGTTGCATTGCGAGCAGGCACGCACCCAGCCCAGCACCGACTGGCTTTTGAAGAGTTGCTTGCCCACCACCTGGCACTGCGCGGGCGCCGGACCCAACGTGATGCGCTGTCGGCAACGCCGATCCCGCCTTCAGCCAGGCTCTGGCCGACCCTGCGTGGGCAACTGGGTTTTGATCTCACCGGTGCGCAGCAGCGGGCGATCGGCGAAATACTCGCAGATATAGCTAAGGCACACCCGGCATTGCGGCTAGTACAAGGTGATGTAGGCTCAGGCAAAACGATCGTGGCAGCCGCTGCCGTTGTTGCAGCCGTTGAGGCGGGCCAACAGGCCGTTGTGATGGCGCCTACTGAACTACTTGCCGAACAGCATCTGGCTGTTTTTGGATCCTGGTTATCCCGGCTTTCCCTTGAGCCAGTGTGGTTAAGTGGGCGCTTAAGCAAGCGTGAACGTCGGCAAGTTTGCACTTCACTGGCTAACGGTCAGGCCCGGGTTGCGATTGGCACTCATGCTTTGTTTCAAGATGATGTGTCGTACGACCAGCTCGGACTGGTCGTTGTTGATGAACAGCACCGCTTTGGCGTTGCCCAGCGGCTCGCTTTGCGCGACAAAGGACGCATAGATGATCACGCACCGCACCAACTGATTATGAGCGCGACGCCAATTCCACGATCGCTGACTATGGTGATGTATGCTGATATGGATATCTCAGTGATCGATGAAATGCCGCCAGGGCGACAGCCAGTGGAAACGGTGGCGTTACCGAACAGTCGACGTTTAGAGGTGCAGGATCGTATCCGCGAAGCCTGCGCCCGTGGTCACCGGGCATACTGGGTCTGTCCGCTGGTAGAGGATTCTGAGGTGCTGGCGGTACAGGCGGCGACCAGTCGTGCCGAAACGTTGCGCGCCGAACTGCCGGGCTTGGTGATTGCCTTGTTGCATGGCCGCACCCCCTCAGCAGAAAAAGAAGCCACGATGAATGATTTTCGTTGTGGCCGTACAGATGTGTTGGTGGCGACCACCGTCATCGAGGTGGGGGTCGACGTACCCGAGGCTTCTGTAATGGTCATTGAGAACGCGGAGCGTCTGGGCCTGTCACAACTGCATCAGCTGCGCGGCCGGGTGGGCCGCGGGGATCGCCAGTCGACGTGCGTGCTGATGTACCAGCCGCCGCTGGGCGCGCTGGCGCGGGAGCGTTTGGCTGCTTTGCGCCAGACCACCGATGGTTTTGCGATTGCCCAGAAAGATCTTGAACTGCGTGGCCCTGGTGAACTACTGGGCACGCGCCAGAGCGGCGTGCCGCAGTTCCGGGTCGCGGATCTTGCCCGAGACAGGGCATTGTTGCCGGCAGTACAGACTACAGCGACCCGGTTGCTGCGGGATAACCCGGATCAGGCGCCGGAGTTGATTGCACGATGGCTGGGTCACGGGCTGGATTTTTCCGATGCGTAAGCGCTGGATTCAATACTGGCGACTGGCGCGTCTTGATCGACCCGTCGGATGGCTACTGCTGCTCTGGCCGACACTTTGGGCGCTGTGGATTGCAGGGGAGGGGCGCCCGCAACCGCAAATCGTGTTGGTGTTCGTGCTGGGTGTGGTGACCATGCGGGCGGCGGGGTGTGTCATCAACGATTATCTGGACCGGGATTTTGACCCCCATGTTGCGCGTACCCGCAATCGTCCACTCGCGACGGGTGCGGTGAGCCCATTTGAGGCACTCGTGTTGTTCGCTTTTCTGATGGCGCTGTCGCTGGGCCTGGTATTGACCCTTAACCGCGAGACGCTCGTGCTGGCGTTTGTTGGGGGGGCTATTGCGGTGACCTATCCTCTGGCAAAACGTTTTACCTACCTACCGCAGGTTTATCTGGGGTTGGCATTTTCCTGGGGGATTCCAATGGCTTTTGCAGCCCAGGATAAAACGGTGGGAGCGCTCGCCTGGTCGCTGGTGCTGGCTAACCTGCTGTGGACAGTGGCCTACGACACCATGTACGCCATGGCCGATCGCCCGGATGATCTCAAAGCCGGCATCAAGTCGAGCGCAATACTGTTTGGGCGTTTTGATCTGGCGATTAATGCCGTGTTGCAGGCGCTGGCACTGATCACCCTGGTGTTGGTTGGTCAGTATCTGGGACTGAACAGCTGGTTCTACGCTGGCCTGGCAGGCGCTGGGGCTACGGCTTTGTACCAGAATCGCCTTTGTGCAGAGCGGGATCGAACCCAGTGCCTCAAGGCTTTTCTTAACAATATCTGGTTTGGAGGCTTTGTTTTTGCAGGCGTTGTGCTGGCCTATATTTGATGACCATCATTAGTCGATTCCTGCCGGCACTGCGCCAGAACTCATACCAGAACCATTGAGCGTGACCAGATGAAGAAGTTGAAATCGCGCGGGCCACGATACTGGCGTGAAAAACTGGCGGGTGGCAGGGCTCATGAGGTCAAGGCGGCGCCAAAGCGCTTTGCCGGGATTCAGGCAGGGCAGTTAATGCTGATTCCCACGCCGGCGATAGTTGATCGCTATATACGCTCTGTTCGGCCTGGTCGATTTATTGATTCAGTCGGATTGCGGGCACGCCTGGCAAAACGCTACCAGGCCGAGGTCAGTTGCCCTTTGGTGACTGGTATCTGCCTGCGTATCGTGGCCGAGGCTGCTTATGAGGCCATGAATGATGGCGTGCCCCTTGATAAGGTGACGCCGTTCTGGCGAGTGATCGATGAGTATTCGACTACTGCCGGCAAGCTGTCTTTTGATTCACGCTTTATCAAAGTACAGCGTGAGCGCGAATCGCCTGGTTTCGACTAAAGTCAGCGGGCCGATCACCTCGATCGACCTTAACGGGGATATTCCTTACTGCCCTGGTTGTTCGGCCAGTCCCATCTGGCCGCCACACCCGGCCAAGAGCCGTTTGGTGTGGGCATTGCCAGTTTCACAGGCGTGATCATGCGCGGCGGAGTTACCTGTGATTGGCGAACCTGATTGCCTCTGGCGCGACTTAACAGGACTCAAGCTTGGCGTATGCCAGCACCAGCCACTTGCTACCGCCTTGTTCGAAGCGTACCTGGACGCGGGCATGCTCGCCCTGGCCTTCAACCGTCACTACGGTGCCGGCGCCGAATTTGGCATGCTGTACTCGCCCACCCAGGGTAATGCCATTGGCTTGGGTCTGGGCGGCAGCCCTTGGCGCGATCGGGTTATTTTTTCTGGGTGGGCGGGTGCGCAGCCCCGCACCCGCACGAATATCCTCAGTAAGTTTGAGCGGAATCTCTGACAGAAACCGTGACGGACTGGCGACATGTTCACGCCCGTGTAGCCGTCGCACTTCAGCACAGGTGAGTACCAATTGTTCCATCGCCCGGGTCATGCCGACATAGCACAGGCGTCGCTCTTCTTCTAATCCTCCAGGCTCATCCAGCGAGCGCTGGTGCGGAAACAGGCCTTCTTCCATACCGCACAGGAATACCAATGGGAATTCCAAACCTTTTGCCGAGTGCAAGCTCATCAGTTGCACGCAGTCTTCCCATTCAGCGGCCTGCCCTTCGCCCGCTTCCAAGGCAGCGTGTGCAAGAAAATCAGACAGGGCGTCAGTGTCTTCTTCACCGTCTGCTTCACTGGCGAAGTTGCGCCCGGCACTGACCAGTTCTTCGAGGTTTTCTACCCGGGTGATTGCTTTTTCACCACGCTCCTTGCGGTAGTGGTCGATCAGGCCACTGCAGCCGATGGCAAGGTCAATCTGCTCAGCAAGATCGAGGTCCTGGGTGTCTTGTGTCAATTGTTCAATCAATCCGATAAAGCCTGCCAGCGCTGTTCTTGCCCGCCCCGACAGTTCTTCAGACTGGCTAAGTGCCACGGCTGCATTCCACAGCGATAACTCGTGCGTGCGGCCATAGGCGCGGACGGCTTCGACGGTACGCGCACCGATGCCACGCGGCGGTACATTGACGATACGCTCAAAAGCCGGGTCAGAAGCACGATTGGCTAACAGGCGTAGGTAGGCCAGTGCATCCTTGATTTCGGCACGCTCAAAGAAGCGCAGCCCGCCGTAGACCCGGTAGGGTATACCCTGGGCAAGCAGCAGTTCCTCGAAGACCCGGGACTGGGCATTGGACCGATAAAGTATGGCGATACTGTCACGCCGTTGCCCCTGGCGCTGCCAGGATTGGACCCGGTCGATGACAAAACGCCCTTCATCGATTTCATCCAGCGCGCCATATAGCTGAATCAGTTCACCGTCTGCTCCTTCGGTCCACAGTTTCTTGCCGAGCCGATCGGCGTTCTGGTCGATCACGGCATTTGCGGCTTTAAGAATGTTGCCAGTCGAACGGTAGTTTTGTTCGAGGCGGACAACCCGGGTGTTGGCAAAATCCTGTTGCAGTTGATGCATATTCTCAATCCGGGCACCACGCCAGCCATAAATGGATTGATCGTCATCTCCCACTGCAGTGATTTGCTGGTGCTGCTGCGCCAGCAGTTTGAGCCAGCGGTACTGGATGGCGTTACTATCCTGGAATTCATCAACCAGGATGTGCTGGAAGCGTTGTTGGTAGGTTTGCCGCAGCGCTTCATTCTCCTGCAGAAGTTCCAACACCCGAAGCAGCAGTTCAGCAAAATCGACTAGCCCGAGTTTCTGGCAGATCTCCTCGTAATGGGTATACACCTGTACCAGGGTTTGCTGATAACTGTCACCCCCACCCTGCAGGCTCTGTGAACGGCGGCCTTCTTCCTTATGGCTGTTGATAAACCACTGGATCTGGCGGGGTTGCCAGTGCCCCTCGTCCAGGTTGAGTTCGCGCAGAGTTCGGCGGATCAGGCGGTATTGGTCGTCCGAATCCAGGATCTCAAAGCTGCTGGGGAGACCAGCTTCCTCATGGTGTGACCGCAGTAAGCGGTGGGACAGTCCATGGAAGGTGCCAATCCACATGCCACGTACTGAAAAACCCAGAAAATCCTCGATCCGCCGGCGCATCTCATTGGCGGCCTTGTTGGTGAAGGTCACCGCCAACACGGAAAACGGCGAAGCCTCCAGGGCCTGCACCAGATAGGCGATGCGATAGGTCAGCACCCGGGTTTTGCCGCTGCCCGCGCCGGCCAGCACCAGCACCGGCCCCGGAGGCGCGCCTACTGCCTCGCGCTGGGCATCGTTCAGGGCATCAAAAATCCGCGAGACATCCATAGTCGTTAGCGGCGAGTGAAACGCTGACAGGCAAGACGGGGGTCAGTCGCAAACGCCAGGCGTGGCCCGGCGTCCCATAGCGATCGGTCCAGTTCTGGAAAATACACCAGATTTTCGCCCTCAACCTGATCGGGCACCCAGGTTACGTCGACAAAATTGCAGTATTTCAGGGCTTCGATGTACAACTGGGCGCCGCCAATAAACCAGATGTCACCACTGCAGCTATCGAGCGCTGCCTGCACTGATGAAAAACAGGGTACGTGGTTCAAGATGGTCCGGGTAATCACTTTGTTTTGGCGTCCGGGCAGCGCCTTGCTGCCGATTGACTCCCAGGTGCGCCGACCCATGATTATCGTTGTGTCCAGCGTCAGGCGCTTAAAGCGCTTGAGGTCTTCAGGGTAGTGCCAGGGTAGCCCTCCTGCCTGGCCGATGACCCGGTTGGCTGACATGGCAACGATGGCGGCTCGTATGGGTATCGCGCCCGTTGCCGTTATGCCCGTGTTAGACGGCAACTTTGAAACCGATCGCAGGATGGGGCGTGTATCCGCTCAGGCGGAAGGTATCAAGCAGTGAAGCAGTGCTTGCCTCCAGCAAGCCGTCGATGTCCTCGAGTTTTTGCACCGATGGATCGATCTCAAGGCGCCCCAGTGCAACCGGCTCGCGCAATAACTGTTGGCGCAGTCCGGGCACGTGATCGTACTCGGCCATAGAGCCATCGGCTTTGGCCGTGTATATATGCGCGTCGATCAGTGTGTGTCCAAAAAAGCCGGCGGGGATTCCACTGAATCGGGAAATCAGTTCCAGCAAAAAGGCATATCCAGCGATGTTGTATGGCAATCCCAGCGCTACATCGCAACTGCGTTGGGTGAGGTGCAGGCACAGCAGCGGAGCACCGCTTTCGTCACGCTGCACATTGAGCACCCAGAATGCGTGGCACGGTGGCAGGGCGCTGGATTGGGCGTTCCCTGGGGCCCAGGCTGATACGACCAAGCGACGACTGTCGGGGTTGTTGCGCAGCTCGCCAACCACCCAGCTGATCTGATCATTGAAGCTCGTCTGGTTATCGTTGTGTACCGGAAAATGTCGCCAGAAATTACCATAGGCGCTTGGCACTTTGCCGTCTTCATCAGCCCACGGATTCCAGAAACGACACCCATGTTGGCGCAGCAGGTCGATACGGGTATCGCCGGAAAGAAACCAGAGGTTTTCGACGACAATGTTTTTCCAGGAGATCTCCTTGGTGGTCAGAAGGGGGAAGCCCTGACGCAGATCAATCTGATAGTTAACATTGAATGTTGATAGGGTATCGACGCCTGTGCGATTGGCTTTGCGCTGGCCCGTGTCCAGAACGCGGCGAACGACTTCAAGGTATTGCTGCAATCGATTCTCCCGGGTAATGCGGCGTGTTCTTTGCCCGTTTTAGCCGGTTTCCCGGAAAAAGTGCTCTACTGCCTTGCGCGCCACAGTGGCCGATTTTACATACCAGACTTTGCGGTTAATACACATGGCAGCGAAAGCCAGCTTGCGGCCGTTTTTTTCAGCATAACCGACAAACCAGTCATAGCGCCCTGCTGGAGTTTCTCCAGTGAGGCTACCGGTTTTGCCGCCCACGTTAACGGCCTCCATGGTGCCGCGCGCGAAGTTCTTGAACGAGGTGCGTGCTGAGCCATTAATCACGGTCTGTTGCATCAGGCTTTGTAACTCCCTGGCCGTGTCTGCCTTGACTATCTTCTTTCCGGTCGTGGTTTTAGCTTCATAGAGAATAAGGCCATCTTCACCCACAATGGTTCGAACGAGGGTGGGTTGAACCCGGCGGCCACCATTGACAGCAGCGGCTGCTATTACAGCACCGTGTACTGGTGACAAGGTGGTGGTCCGTGTATAGCCGGCCGCAGTTTCGGCTATTGACCAATCGTCAGTGGGGTCCAGGTCTATGGCACTGGCCTCGAGAGTAAAGTCAGCACCCAGGCCCTGGCGAAAACCGAAAGCCTCAGCGTAGGCCAAAAGCGTTTTTCCACCAACGAAACGCACACCGAGTCGGGCGAAGACCGTGTTGACCGATTTGGCGAAGGCGCTGGAAAGCGGGAGTCGCCGGGTCCACTGGTTATCCTTGTGTTCCAGGACGTTTTTTCGGTAAAGGCTCGTGGTTTTGCCATTGAAAGGAATCACGGTATTTGCGTTAGCCTTTCCGATGTCAATCGCTGCGGCTGCGGTAATGATCTTGAATACGGAGGCTGCAGGATAACTGGCCTTCAGTGCAAGGTTTTCGCTGTTGTTGCCATCGCGCCGATGATTAACCAGTGCCAGAATCTCACCGTTATCTGGGTCCAGTGCAACGAAAACACCATAGTCGGGGTCGAAGTGGTTGAATACTTGGGCAACCGTGTTTTGCAGTTGGGGATCGAGCGTGTATTGGATTGTAGCGGGGTAGTTTTTACTGTCGCGGCGGATCGTAATTTTTTGTGGGTAGCGGTTGGCGCTGATCGCGCGGGCCAGCGTATGACGCACCAATGGCCGGTCAACGCCCCAGATCTCCTGTCGTTGCCAGGACTTGGTGCCCAAGTTTTGAGGTGCGACCACAAGGCCTGCTACAAGCAGCATAAGCCACATGGGCACCAGCCAGGTAAATGTCAGCCGTCGGTTTGACAGGAATTTGATCTGCAAAGGTTCGCTCATGAAGATGACTGGCTTTTGGTCAGGGTATCTCGTGCCTGATTGACCAGAGCCGCAAGATAATCCGTGCCGCCGCGGTCGGTATGCAGGCGTTGAATCAGCCGTCGGTGTGCTTCGATGACCTCCTTGCGTGAGGCATCAGTTGTGACACCGAGAATCTCACTTGCCTGTGATTCTGACATCGACCCCTGTGGCGGCGTTGTGTGGCCAGCGGCTTCATTCTCGTTGCGCCAGGAATCACCCTGGGTGCGGTCAAGGTAGGCTTCCAGCAGTGCCGCAGACTGAGCATCGCGGGCCCGACACTCTTGCAACAGTTCCAGGAGCTGTAGTTTGGTTAGATCACCCAGTGCGCGACCCGCAAACGGGCCACTGATGACTTCCCCGTTTAGTTCACCGCTATCATGGTCAAGCATCATTCGTAGCACTTCGGTTTCAACCCGGGACGCCTGACCGGAGCTCGGGCCCCGGGTGGTTTTGAACAGGCGCCAGGCCTGGCGCGCGACCAGCAGCCGCTGTAGCCAGGGGGCCGCTGCGCTGATGATTGCGAACATCCAGGGAATTCGCCCAGTGACCACCAAAAGCAGTAAGGCGCCGGCCACGCCGTACAGTACGATCAATTTCAGGGCGCGACTGCGCTGGACCGGGGTGGCTTTGCCCAGCCAGGATGCCAGCCACATCAGGCCAACCAGCGCGACCAGCGCCAGGAATACCCGCGCCAAGATCAGTCGCCGCCGTGCAGTTGTCGGGTCAGGCGCAAGGCTTCGCCACCGTGGCTGCGGCCAAGTTCCCGAAGGGCTTTGGAACCACCCGCGGCATAAACAGCCACGGCGCACAAGAGGTCGCGTAACTGGCCCGCACTGGCGGCATCAAAGCGACAATGCGCACCCCGAGTCAATTGGGCGATACGGGCAAAGGTTTTTGTAGCCGCTGGATCACCGCCGTCCTGAAACAGAAATACCGGTACCCCGACAATGCTCAGTTGGCCAGCGAGGCGCGCCAGATTGTCCGGGTCCTCCTCTACGCAATCGCCAACGAATACCAGCGCATTGACTTGGCCATGGTTCGCCTGCTTTATAGTGTGTTGCAGTACCCGCGCGATTTGCGTTTGCCCAGCCCCACAGCGAATGGCGGTCATCACCGATAGCAACTCGTCGGCACGAGATGTCCAGGGGGCAGCTTTGAATTCACCGTAGCCGCGGTAGTAGGCAAGCTGTATGTCCAGTCCCCCCAGCGTTGCCGTCTGTTCGAACATCTGCGCCTGTATATGACAGGCACGATCCCACAAAGGTTCGCGGCTGGCGGTGGCATCCAATGCGAAAATCAGTCGGCCTCGGTCACTCTGGGACGCCAGAGGTGCGCGGGCACGAACCTGTTGTAGGAAACTGTCCACATCTTCGCGGTTGGACTGGCGCAGAGGATTTTTTCGAGATGAAGTCACGGCGTACACAAAACGGCAACGGAATGGGGAAACAATCATATCATCGCGGTCCGGAATTATTATAAGGAGTATGCCTGTGAATCTGATGGCGATCCTGGAAGGTCTGACCCTGGGCAGTGCGTTGATAGTCGCCATCGGCGCCCAAAACGCGTTTGTGTTGCGCCAGGGCCTCGCTCGTCAACATGTATTTGTGGTTTGCACCGTGTGTCTTGCCGGCGACGCCCTGCTGATTACTCTGGGCGCTGGAGGTTTGGGCACTATATTGCGGGCCGATGTACTAATCCTACGGTTCACGGCTTGGGCTGGTGCCGTTTATCTGCTATTTGTCGCAGCACAATCTTTCAGGCGGGTCGCAAAACCTCAGGCGTTGGTTGTCACGGCGGGAGAAGCCAGGCTGGGCAGTTTGGCCAAGGTCATCGCGAGTGCGCTGGCCCTGACTTTTCTAAACCCCCATGTGTATCTTGATACGGTGGTGGTCCTGGGCAGCGTCGCTGCACGTTACGCAAGTGGTGACCGGGCTCTGTTTGCCTTTGGTGCGGTATTGGCATCGGCTGCCTGGTTTTATGCCTTGGGTTTTGGTGCCGCGCGTTTGGCACCGCTCTTTGGCCGGCCCGGCACCTGGCGGATTGTCGATGGCGGAATCGGCGTACTGATGTTGGCACTGTCGGCGTCACTGGTTCACTGGGCGCTGACTGCGGTCAATAGCCAGTAAATCTGGATCTTTCAATCGGCCAGTGCCCGGTCAATAATTTCGCCAACGTCGCGTGACAGGCCCTTTTGAGCGCGGATGCGCTCAAGGGCTTGTTGCATTAAATCGCGCCGAGCCGGTTCGAATCGTCGCCACAGGTTGAATGCGGACGCCAGGCGAGCTGCCACCTGTGGGTTTTTCGAATCGGCCGCTAATAATTGCTCGACTACCAGTTGGTAACCACTGCCATCACTCTGATGGAATCGGAGCGGGTTGGCGTGGGAGAACGCTCCAATCAGCGCGTGGACTTTGTTGGGATTGTCATCCTGGTAGCACTCGTGCTGGCTCAGGCGTTTAATTTTGTCAACGGTGTCCGGCAATCGTGATACCGCCTGTACCCGTAGCCACTTGTCAATGACCAACGGGTATTCACGCCACAACTCATAAAAGTACATCAGCGCTTCGTCGCGGGCTGGGTGTGAGCTGTCCGCCAGCAGTGCCAGTGCTGCCAGTGCATCAGTCATATTGTCGGCAGTTTTTAATTGCTCAAGAGCCAAGCGCACAAAATCTTCTTCTTCCAGGGTCATGAGATAGGCCAGACAGATATTGCGCAGTGCACGCTTTCCAGCGCTGACGACGTCCAGGCGACATGGTCCGGGCGCTTTTAGGGCATGGTAGTGCGCCAGAAAAGGTTCCCGGTATCGCCTCGCCAGTGCGATGGCTACCGATCGGCGGGCATTATGTATCTTGTCAGGATTAATCACTTCGGTGAATTCGCTGAGATAATTTTCCTCAGGGAGTCTCAGGGCAAAGGCCTGGAACGCGAGATCCACGAATTCGTTTTTGAGGGTCTGGCCAAAAGCTTCGATGAAACTTTCGTCCAACGTGGTTTCACCAGGGTGGTTCAGCAAGTTCAGGATCTGTTTACGGGCCAATCGTTGGCCGGCATCCCAGCGGTTAAAGGGATCATTATCGTGACCCATAAGAATGGCCAGGTCTGCATCGCTGTGGTCGGTTTCCAGCATCACGGGCGCAGAGAATCCCCGCAGGATGGAAGGCACCGGCGGGTCGTTGACTTCGCGGAATACAAAAACCTGCTCAGTTTCCGTAAGGTTAAGCGTATGCTCGTGACGCGCTTCATCGTCATCACCACACAGGGTTTTGAGCGGTTTGCCGTGGATATCGAAAAGCGCTGTGACGATAGGCATCTGCAAAGGAGCATCCGCTTCGCTGGTCTCATGCGGTGCCTGGCTGATCTGTAGGCGGTAACAGTGTTGCGCGGCATCAAAAGCGCCACGGCTGAGTAGCCGGGGCGTTCCTGGGCGCTCATACCATAGCCTGAATTGAGTTAGGTCTCGCTTTGATACCGCTTCGATAGATCGGATAAATTCCTCAGTCGTGACGGCCTGGCCATCGTGGCGATCGAAGTACAGGGCGCAACCTTGTTGGAAAGTTTGGTCGCCCACGAGCCGGTTGAGCATGCGTACCACTTCGGCACCCTTGATATAGACCGTTAACGTATAGAAGTTGTTGATCTCGACAAAGGATTCCGGGCGGACCGGGTGGGCCATCGGCCCGGCATCCTCGCGGAACTGCTGCGTACGGACCAGGTTGGCATCCTCGATGCGCTTTACGCCGGCAGACCCCTGGGCCGCGCTGAATTGTTGTTCACGAAATACCGTAAATCCTTCCTTGAGACTCAACTGGAACCAGTCACGCAGGGTTACCCGGTTGCCCGACCAGTTGTGGAAGTATTCGTGGCCGATGACATCACTCACCGAGCGGTAATCATGGTCTGTCGCTGTCGCCGGCAGTGCCAGTACGTATTTGGTGTTGAAAACGTTAAGTCCTTTGTTTTCCATTGCCCCCATATTGAAGTCTTCGACGGCGACGATGTTGTATTGGTCGAGGTCATACTCACGGCCATAAGCTTTTTCGTCCCATTCCATGGCATCGCGCAAGGCGGCCATCGCGTGGCCGCACTGGGGCAGGTCGCGTTCGCGGGCATAGACCCGTAGTTTCACTTCCCGACCCGAGCGGGTCCTAAAGGAATCCTCGATGCATTGCAGTTGGCCGGCGACGAGGGCGAAGAGATAGCACGGCTTGGGATGCGGGTCGTCCCAGACGGCTTGGTGCATGGCGCCGTCTTCGCGCGTCTCGATTTCATTACCGTTGGCAAGCAGCACCGGGTAGGATTTCTTGGCGGCGCGTACAGTGACCCGATAAACCGACAGCACGTCAGGGCGATCCAGAAAATAGGTTATACGTCGAAAGCCCTCAGGCTCACATTGGGTGCACAGTGTGTCTCGGGATGAATACAGGCCGCTGAGTTCGGAATTGGCCGCTGGGTTGATAATGGTCTCGATGATCAGGGTGAAGCTTTCGGGCACCTTGTTCAAGGTCAGCGTTTTTTCATCAGCGTGCCACTGCTTTGGGCCAAGTGCTTGGCCATTGAGGTTAAGTGAGGCCAGAATCAGTCGTTCACCATTTAGGACTAATGGTCGGGAGTGGACGCCGTTGCGGGTAATCTGCAATGTTGCGCGAACGCGGGTTTTGTTCTCGTCAAGATCAAAAACCAGATCCACCCGCGGAATGTAATAATCGGGAGGACGGTAATCACTGAGGTAGGTGCGCTCCGAAGCGTGTTCGGTTGTAGCCACTAGAACATTATCTCCTGGCAGGCCTGGCCCGCGTGGATTCGGCGAACGCCTGCAACATTAACAAGATTGCCAGCCCCTGCCTCACACCAGGCGACTCACAACGCATCAGACGAGAAAGATCAGCAAGATAACAAAAGCGATGACCGCGAGTAGAGGGAATATCGCGGATTGCCAATCTCGCGGTGCGTCTTGGGCTTGGGCCATCAGGGCCTTGATGCCCGGGAAAACCCACAGGATTACCAGTAGTGCGAGGACGCCGAGTAGCAGTTTTTCCCAGGTAGGCAGTGGATTCATGTTGAGTTTGGACGCCTGTGTAGGCCGCTTGGCTTGAGGCAATCAGGTTAGAACTGTTAAATAAGTGTCTAATTTTCGGGCAGAATCTGCTATGGATCAAGGGTCAGCATGCGCACCGAGATGCAGGGCTAAATTGGGATGAAATGCCTTCATAAAAGGAGTAGGATCAAGGATGCGCGGTCAGGTCGCGAGCCCGCCCCGGTTACGATAACCCCGGTCAGTTGCGCCCACGTCCAGGATTGCGCATACAAACACTCACCAACAGCCAATCAGTGAGGGAGACCAACCTATATGACCGAAGTACAGCACAGCCCCCTAAACGGCAGACTAGAAGATCTAAGATCAGAACATCGAGCCCTAGACCATGAGTTGAAAAATATCGCTGACGATCCTCTCATAGACGACCTGCAAGTACAAAGACTGAAAAAACGAAAACTATTTTTAAAAGACAGTATCAATCACCTGGAAGACAAGCTGGTTCCCGATATCATAGCTTAGTGACCGAACGCGGACCACAGTCCAAAAAGAACGCCCCCGTACCCCGGGGGCGTTTTCGTTTCACCGCTACCGGTACGTGGTCAGTAGCGGTAGTGATCGGCTTTATACGGGCCTTCGGGTGAGACTCCGATATAAGCCGCCTGCTCGTCGGTCAATGTAGTCAGTTTTACCCCGACTTTGTCCAGGTGTAATCTTGCGACCATTTCGTCAAGATGCTTAGGGAGTATGTAAACTTTGTTTTCATACTGGTCCTGTTTCTGGAACAGTTCGATCTGTGCCAGCGTCTGGTTGGTGAACGAATTGGACATGACGAAACTGGGGTGTCCGGTAGCGCATCCGAGGTTCACCAGTCGACCCTGAGCGAGCAGAATGATCCGCTTGCCGTCGGGAAAGATGATGTGGTCAACCTGCGGCTTGATGTTTTCCCACTCATACTGCTCAAGTGAGGCACAGTCGATTTCGTTATCGAAGTGGCCGATGTTGCAGACAATTGCCTGATTTTTCATCTGCGCCATGTGATCATGTGTGATGACCTGGTAGTTGCCGGTAGCCGTGACGAAAATATCTCCCTGGCTGGCGGCCTGGTCCATGGTCACAACCCGGTATCCTTCCATTGCAGCCTGTAGCGCACAGATCGGATCTACTTCGGTGATCCATACCGTGGCGCCCAGTCCGCGTAGTGACTGTGCCGAGCCCTTGCCGACGTCGCCGTAACCCAGGACCACCGCCAGTTTACCGGCCACCATGACATCGGTGGCTCGCTTAATGCTGTCGACCAGGGATTCGCGAACGCCGTACAAGTTATCAAACTTCGACTTGGTCGCCGAGTCATTGACGTTGATGGCCGGGAAAAGTAACTCACCGTCGTTTTCCATTTGGTAAAGGCGCTTGACACCCGTGGTGGTTTCCTCGGTAACGCCCTGGATATTACCCAGTATGTTTGAGTACCAGTTCGGCTGGGTTTTCAGACGTTCCCGGATAGCGCTGAACAGTGCGACTTCTTCTTCGCTTGAGGGGCTATCAATAACCGACAGATCCTGTTCAGCTTTGGCGCCTAAGTGAATGAGCAGTGTGGCATCACCGCCATCGTCCAGAATCATGTTGGGGGTACCGCCATCGCTCCACTCGAAAATACGATGGGTGTAAGCCCAGTATTCCGTCAGTGTTTCTCCTTTGAAAGCAAATACCGGGGTCCCACCGTCCGCGATTGCGGCCGCCGCATGATCCTGGGTTGAAAATATATTGCATGAAGCCCAGCGCACATCCGCGCCAAGCGCGCGTAGTGTTTCGATAAGCACAGCAGTCTGGATAGTCATGTGCAGGCTGCCGGCAATCCGAGCCCCCTTCAGCGGCTGGTTAGGGCCGTACTTGTCGCGCAGAGCCATCAGGCCCGGCATCTCGGTTTCAGCAATAGCAATTTCTTTTCGGCCAAAATCTGCCAGTGACAGATCGGCCACCACAAAGTCCTGATTAGCTTGGGCTTGCACCACAGCGTTCATGGGTTAATCTCCATGTTCACTGAGCGCCGTTGGACAAGGGTCGACACCGTGGCTCCGAGCCTGGCGGGCAATAGCCCGTTGCAGCGCTCCTCGGCAGTGTCTATGAGTCTTTGAAGGTCTAAAGAGTTCAGGCCTCAGGTCGTTAGGGTATTCACGCAAATGTGACAGGTCACGCGCTTCAAAGGCCTGCCGCCTCGCGCAGCACAGCAGCCTTGTCGGTTCGCTCCCAGGGGAATTCATCTTCGGAGCGTCCGAAATGGCCATACGCAGCACTGGCCCGGTAGATGGGCCGTAACAGATCGAGGTCTTCGATGATGCCCTTGGGGCGCAGATCAAAGTGCTCCAGGATCAGTTCTTCGATTTTCTCTTCGGCAATCACTGCGGTGCCGTTAGTGTTGATCATCAGTGAAACCGGTTGGGCCACGCCAATCGCGTAGGCAACTTGTGTTTCGCACTGCTCTGCCAGTCCAGCCGCGACAATGTTCTTGGCAACGTATCGCATGGCATAAGCAGCCGAGCGGTCTACTTTGCTTGGGTCTTTGCCGGAGAACGCACCACCACCATGATGGGCCGATCCGCCATAAGTGTCTACGATGATCTTGCGCCCGGTGAGTCCGCAGTCGCCATTGGGTCCGCCGATCACAAAGCGTCCGGTGGGATTGACCAGAAAGCGTGTATCGGCGCTCAACATGTTTTCTGGTAGTACCGGCTTAATGATTTCTTCAACCACAGCGTCACTCAAGGTGGCATGATCGATTTCTTCACTGTGCTGGGTTGACAGCACTACCGTGTCAATCGCGACTGGTTTGCCGTCTTCGTATCGGACGGTTACCTGGCTCTTGGCATCCGGTCGCAGCCACGGCAGGCGACCGCTTTTGCGCACTTCGGCCTGGCGTTTGACCAGCCGGTGGGAATAAGTAATCGGGAAAGGCATCAGTACATCGGTTTCATTACAAGCGAAACCAAACATCATTCCCTGGTCGCCGGCGCCCTGATCGCGATCCAGCCCTTGCCCCTCATTAACGCCCTGGGCGATGTCTGCCGATTGTTTGTCAAGGGTGACCATGACCGCACAACTGGCATAGTCAAAACCCATCTCGGAGGAGGTGTAACCGATATCCTTGACGGTATCGCGCACGGTCTGAGCCAGATCCACTTCAGCGTTGCTGGTGACTTCGCCAGCGATAACCGCCACCCCGGTATTAACGAGCGTTTCGCAAGCGACACGCGAATTCTTGTCCTGCGCCAGCATGGCATCAAGAACCGCATCCGAAATCTGATCTGCCATTTTGTCCGGATGGCCTTCAGAGACAGACTCCGAGGTGAAAAGAAAACTGCGTGCCATAGTGTCCTCCGAAATATCGCGAAATTGACGTTCTAGAAAAAAGGCTGCGGGATTCTAGCAGGTTGCAAGATTTGAGCAGCCCCATTTTTCCTTTGTGCCCGAAATCCAGTAGCAAAACATCATGGGCAGGCGCCCAAATTTCCGTTAGGCCTCATTGAAAATCCCAAATCACATGGCCTGCACTCGGCCGAGGACAATATGCCAGTGACTCTCATCGACCTGCCGGTCGAGTGCAAAACCCTCAGTAAATGGATTCTCGGACCAGACCTGCGTCAGAGTCTCGCTCATAATCCAATCACGGTACTCAGTAATAGCATCGGCAACCAGTCCGGTTCCGCTGATATGCAAGCGAATTCGGTCAGATACATCGAGCCCCGCCTGCTTGCGTCCATCCTGTACGGTGCGCACGAT
>JABINT010000055.1 GCA_018698075.1 Acidiferrobacteraceae bacterium | reverse complement strand
CACCCAAAACAAGGCGGTGTGCGGTTTTCGGAAACTACGGGTGGTCTGTCACCGGCCAGAGCACTGAGGAATGAAAATAATGGCGGGCCATAGCGCGTCACCACCCGGATACCTTGGGTCAGGTTGCCAGTCCTTGGCACGGACTTTGGGTTTCCGCTGCGCCGGATCTATTGCATCGGCCGCCGACTTTCTGAAGGTTTGGGGGTAACTACTGGGCAATTTTTAGTGCCCTCCAGCAACCAGAACTGCTTGATGGATGCAGGGAAATCTTTTATTTGTGTGACCATGGACACAGTTTCACCAGGCAATCAGGCTCATGCTATGAGTCACCGGTTAATCGACAATGAGAATCACAAACGGGAACTGAGTGACAAAAATATGAAACAACCTGCCACAACGAGAACCTTCGAATTTTTTCGGCCCCTTAAGCTGGCGCTAAAGGACTGCAGTGCCTGGATAAAGGGATGGCGCAGGCAGGGAGCGGGTCGGGATGCGAAGGATGCCCCATGGGGTACACGACCGGCACGTACAACGCCCGGCTGAATCAGGGTTTTCGATCGGCGGTTGCCAGGATCATCTGCGCCGCTCGGTGAGCAACCATCAACGTTGGCGCGTTGGTATTTGCAGAGGTTATGTTTGGGAAAACCGACGCATCGACTACGCGTAACGCTTCAATTCCGTGAACCCGAAGCTCGGCGTCGACTACGGCGCGATCGGGTTTGGGCCCCATGCGGCAGGTGCCGCAGGGGTGGTAAACCGTAGTGGCGCGTCGTTGAAAATCCCCGATGATGTTGGCATCTGTCATTGTAGACAGATCTAACTGTGGTGGCTCAAGCAGTAAACTGGATAAATCTTTGGTGTCCTGTATTCTGCCAAGCAGACGGGCCATTGCCACCACGTCATCTAGGTCTTTTTGCGTACTGAGATAGCCGCCGCTCATGCGTGGAGCCACTTCGGGATCGGGTGATGCGATATTGACCCAGCCGGTACTGCTTGGCCGACAAGCGTTAAAACCCATGATGAAACCCGAATAGGGATCGGGCTGTGTGAGTTTACGTTCGTTATCGGCGTTTGGCTGGTAGCTGACCGGGTTGAAATATAACTGTGTATCGATCTTATTTGATGTGGGGGTTGACCGTGCCAGGCCGCCAAACTGGTTAACACTTAACGAGAGTGGACCGGTGCGCCGTAAAAGATACTGCAAGCCGGATCGAATCCTGCCTGGCCAGTTCCCCAGGACGTCGTTCAGTGTTGGCCGGTTGGCCCGATAATAATAGGAAATACCCAGGTGATCCTGCAGATGCCGGCCAACGTTGGGCTGATCTATGAGAACCGGGATATTGAATCGGTGCAACAACTCACCTGGACCAATACCCGAAAGTTGCAACAGTTTTGGCGAGTTAATGGCGCCCGTGCAGACTATGATCTCGCGCCGGGCCAAAAACCTGCGTTCACGGCCCTGGTATCGGCAGACCACGGCCTCTGCACGACGGTCGTTGATAATGATTTTCTCAACGGTCGCCTGGGTGAGAATCTTAAGGTGTGGCCGCTTAATGGCAGGGTGTAAGAACGCGGTTGCCGACGAGCACCGTTTACCTTTGCGCGTGGTAATGAAGTAGGGACCAAGGCCCTCTCCTTCCAGGGGCGGTGTTTCGCAATAGGGTAGGCCGGATTGGGAAAATACCCCGTAGAGGTCAGTTTTGATGGAATGGCAATCTTTGAACGCATTGGTTATCGATAACCTTAATTCGGCTGATTTTCCCCGATTGTTACTCGATTGGGTTTGGCTTTGACTAGTAGCGCCATGTGGTGAGAAATCTTCAAGGCCGTCATAGACTGAACGTATATTCTGGTAATCCCAACCCGGGTTACCGGCAGCTGCCCAGTCATCGTAGTCCATCGCTTGGCCGCGGTGATAGACCAGCGCATTGATAGAGCTTGACCCCCCCAGCACTTTGCCTCGTGGCCAGTACATGGATCTGCCGCCAAGAGTCTTCTCAGGCTCACAGAAATAGTTCCAATTGATCGAAGCATCGTTATAGGTAATGCCATAGCCGATCGGCGTGTTAATCCAGAAACGGTTGTCATTGGGTCCGGCTTCAAGTACTAACACACGGTGTTTTCCGCCTGCGGTCAATTTATCTGCAAGTACGCAGCCCGCTGAGCCTGCACCGATAATAATAAAATCAAATTCGTCCACTGGCTATCATCCTGTTAGGGACATTTGAACTTTCCATTTTTTAGATCGAAATGAAACGCTAGATTCAATATTCGAGTTGTCGAGTCGGTGGTGCATTCATAACCCAATGTATCGTTTTGGCTTGAGCGCGCGAAACAAAAAAGCGACTTAGGAACACACGGTGTGAGTTTGGTCAAATGTGTCTTGGTAGCCGATCTGTACGGAAGCGGATTCCCCGGAGCGCCGATCAGATAATGTAGCCGTATTCGAAAGGCGCGACAATTGGAGTTCGGACAAAAAGGTCAACCGAATTTGAGCGCAGGAATCCAGCCGCGCCGCTAATTTTCCACGCAGTCATAGCAAGCAGCCCTGTGTTGTGCAGTCGGGGCTAGTTGTCCAAGGGGCGTATAGGCCGAGGTGATTGTGGACTGATGACCATGAAAGAACGGCCGCCTCTATCGGGGCGGTGATAGGGATCGGCTCATCCAATCGCCCCACGGCGATGCTCCTGATATCATAGTGCAGGAGACGGCGATCCCTTCGGCGTAGTGCTCCAAAGTGGGGTGATGCTCAGCTAGCTGGGCAACCGGCCGATATACATACAGACGTTATCAGGCCCCTTGGCCTCGATCGACCTGGCGCTGTAGCACGAGTTTAAACAATGGTACATCTGGCCCGTCGAGTACCGTGGCGATTTAATTTTAGGTGAAAGAATATGCACAGTAGGAAAATTGGCCCTTTCGAGGTGTCTGCGATCGGCATGGGTTGTATGAATATTTCGGCGGGGTATGGCCCGGCAGATGATCGTGAGTCTGAGAGGCTTATGTTGGGTGCACTGGATGCCGGCTACACTTTTTTTGATACCGCTGCCATGTATGGCATGGGGCACAGCGAAGAACTGATTGGCCGCACCCTTTCACACCGGCGTGAGGAGTTTACGCTTGCCAGCAAGTGCGGAATCTTTAAGGGAGCGAACGGCCGTACCCAGACCGATAGTCGCCCGGAAGTCTTGCGCAAAACCTGTGAAGATAGCCTACGCCGTCTTCAAACAGACGTCATCGATTTGTACTACTTACATCGGATTGACCCTAGTGTGCCGGTGGAAGAAAGTGTCGGCACACTGTCGGAACTGGTCTTAGAAGGCAAGATAAAGACCATTGGCTTGTCAGAAGTTTCGACTGCAAGCCTGCGCAGAGCGCATGCGGTACACCCGATCACCGCGCTGCAATCGGAGTATTCACTGTGGGCAAGGACGCCAGAGCGACAAATCCTCGCTGCCTGCAAGGAGCTTGGCGTGATCTTCGTGCCTTTCTCGCCGCTGGCCCGGTCGTTTCTCACCGGGGAATCCCAGGATATCACCAACCTGCCTGATGACGATATACGAGCCACCATCGCCAGGCCCCGCTTCGAGCCAGAAAATTTCGCCCGGAATGTCAAGTTGTTAGCACCGTTCAAGGATATCGCACAGGAGCAGGGCTGCAGCATGGCCCAACTCGCGCTCGCCTGGATTCTCGCCCGTGCTGACGGGGCAATGATTCCGATTCCCGGAACCCGAAGTATGGATCACATGCAAGACAACGCCGGAGCCGGAGACATCCAGCTCGATTCGGCGACCGTATCGGCCTTGGATGAATTGATCAACGAAGGCACGGTTGCTGGGGACCGTTACAGCGAACGCATCATGGCCTCGATCGATTCAGAAAAAGATTAAGTCGCATCAGTTTGCGCGCGAGTTGGGAGTTTTAAAACTTTCGCTGGCCCGTGTGCGCTATGGCGTCAAGCGATACGTTACGACCGGTTGAGTTGGGATAACATTCTTAACGTAATTCATTGTCCGGAGTTCCGCTCGCCAAAAGCAAATCAATTCGCGAACAACTGCTGTTCGAACGGGGTCTGGGCATAGCTATATAGGTTTCGCCAAGGGCCCGGGATCGCATCTAGCCGATACCGTGCGCCAGAGTGCTCATGGTGACTCCCCTGAGCCACTGGACATAGCAGGTCTGAGATCGTTTCGGCTCGATTACGCAAGCGAGCCTCGCAATAGGGCTGCGTTATAGTTGTCTCCTCCGGCGGAGCGACCGGGCGCTGTGCCCGGTTTTAACTAGCACAAAGGGAGAGCGTTATGCCTTTATATATGTATCAGGCCTCGTATTCAGCTGAGGCCATCAAGACACTGGTCAATAATCCACAGGACCGATCGGGTGCGGCAAAAGTCGCAATTGAGGCCAATGGTGGAACCATGGTGGGCGCCTGGATGGCGTTTGGTCAAGATGATATCGTCGTGATTGCCGATATGCCCGATGATGAGTCGATGGCTGGGGTGGCTTTTGCAGTAACCGCAGCTGGCGCGATTACCGGAGGCCGAACTACCAAGCTACTGGAAATGTCGACCGCAGTGGCAGGGATGGCAAAGGCGAAAACGGTGCTGGAAACCTACAAAGCACCAAGTTGAGTTCTGAACCCCGGGGTGAGTCGTTGTCACTCAGGGGTTCTAAGAGATAGACACGACGGTTCGATGGAAGACGCTAAGGAGGAGATAGTGAGAATGTTCTTCCATCGTGACGATGCCGTCGCACACCGCTTAAGACTTTCTGGGGACCGGCTGGTTGCAAAAAAAGCCACCGCTTGGTACTTGGGCGTGCGCCTCTGAAGGCGCGGCGCTGATAAGAGGAACCGGCAACCGAAGTGAAAAACGGTGGATCGGCCAGAGGCTTGGAGGAGTGCTCCGGGAGTCGCCCTTGCCGTATCGATGCCACCGTACACCGCTAACCCATTCCCCGGAGCGATAATCCTGGTTATCTAAACAAAATAGGACGCTTAAAATTGATTGCAACTTCAAAGGGAGGACCTCAGAACCGCTTCCACAGCGGCCAGATAAGACTGAACCTCTTTTCGCCCCTTGCCAGTACACAGGTAGGTGGTACGGGTTTTTCGATCGACAAACGTTTTGTCGATCCGTACCAGGCCGTCGTCTTCAAGTTTTTTCATGTGTGTTGAAAGGTTCCCACGGGTCAGTTCCAGTTCAGTCAGTAGGGTGTTGAAGTCCACCGCTTTTTTTGTCAGGGACAAATGCGCCATGATTCCGAGCCGGACTCGGTCAAACAGAGACGGGTGAACATTAATGAGTTCATTTGCGGCCATGACAACGCCAAGCTCAGGTGGCTTCGTGGCTTTGCTGACGGCGCAGTCGAATTAGCCTCCCGGTTGAAACACAGGCTATTACGCTAAAAACGATCAGGGGCACCAGCAGTTGCTCAAGGCCCGCAATAAATTGGAAAAAGCCAGCGCCAATGCAGATTGCGCCAAGAATTACTGCCATGCGGGTCGGCAAGGTGAAAAGTCTTCCTTGGACCAGATAATCACCGGTAAAAGCCAGCAGTAACGGGGCGATCCATTCGGGGTGGCCGGCGAGCATTACCAAGGCTATCGCTCCGAACTTCATCATAAGATCGGACAAGTAGGAAAGCAGGCGTGCGTAGCGAAAATTTCGCACGACATAAGAGTTGAATTCCTCGCCGCTGTGTTGAGCCGCTCGCCAGATTACGAAATACAAAAGGATGACCAATCCCGCTAGGATGCTGGCAATTATCCCTATGCCGACCAGGCGCAACTCGGGAGACTGGCCCCCCAGCATCAGTAGATGGGTCAGGGCGCCACCACTGAATAGTTCGATCGCTACGAGGAGAATCGCGCTGGTCAAAGCAAGCCCTTGCAGCACGATGTTGGCGGTGAGGGTGACACCAAAAAGCCCGGCTTTGGCGGTTTTGTGATCCGCCTGGTCGAGTACGCGACGAATCAATTCGACATCGGCGATCGCCTTGCGAACGCTCAGTTCATCTTGGGTCATGATAATTTTCGACACAAACCGGTTTGTAGTGCAAACATAGTAAGTCGACCAACCATCATTGTCAACCCAGTGACATCGGTTCAGCAGGTTTGCAGGGTAGGCCGACGGATAAGGCCTACTCCCCGATCCAACAACGGATAGTATTAGCGCCAGGAGGTCACATCGATGAGTTGGAATATTCAGATGTGTTCAACATCGGAGCATCATGCGATCGGTTTGGCGATCAACGACGCGTCCAAGGCATACCACGGAGTTATTCCAGCCGATTGCTGGAAGAGCCCTTACATGTCCGACGCCGAACTTGAGGCTGAGATCGCTGATGGAGTGCTTTTTTGGGGCCTTTCGGTCCGAAGCGCGCTGGTTGGCGTTATGGGCCTACAGCATCGCGACGGAGTAGACCTGATTCGCCATTCTTATGTTCGTCGCTCGTGGCAGGGGCAAGGCATTGGATGCGCGTTGCTGGCAGAAGTTGAACGTTATTCGAAGGCGCAGATTCTCGTTGGCACCTGGGCTCAAGCGACCTGGGCGATCGGTTTTTACCAGGCCAACGGTTATCGATTGCTGGACAACAGCAAAAAGAGCGTACTGCTGGAGCGGTACTGGCAGATACCGGCTCGCCAGGCAAGAGCGTCGGTGGTGTTGACCAAAACCTTGCCGCGGTAAACTAAATACCCAAGACCCGGGCTGCGGTTGCGGCCATGTCTGACGCAGTCCATCACCTTGCGTGGTGGCCAGGGTGTTGTGACTTTCTGGTCTTTGGATACGCTATTTATGATTCAGATAAGTGAATTTGATTATGAGTTGCCCTCGCAACTCATTGCCCAGACGCCGACCCGACGCCGCAGCGATTCCCGTCTGCTCATTTTGCCACCCAAGGGTGGGTCCCTCATCAGCACACATTTTGGCAATCTTGTCGATCGTTTGCGTCCGGGAGATCTTTTGGTGGTCAACGATACGCGAGTGCTTGCAGCGAGATTGTTCGCGCAAAAGGCTCAAACTGGCGGGCGTGTTGAAGTTCTGATAGAGCGCCTCACTGACAAAGGAACGGCAGTGGTGCAACTTCGAGCCAGTAAAACACCACGTGCGGGTACGCTGCTGCGAACCATTGGTGGCGTCGAGTTGAAAGTGGTCGGTCGGCAAGGGCAATTTTTTATAATCAAGCGGGTTGACGGCGCCAGCCTGGCCGCTTTGCTGGACGATGAGGGGACGGTACCCCTGCCGCCGTATGTTAGCCGTGAAGCAGAAGATAAAGACGTTGAACGCTATCAGACGGTGTACGCTCGCGTACCGGGCGCGGTGGCTGCACCCACAGCCGGCCTGCACTTCGACCGAGCCTTGCTGAGCGCTCTAAAAGACAAAGGCGTAGACATCGCCTATTTGACCCTGCACATTGGTGCAGGGACATTTCAGCCCGTGCAAGTTGAAACCCTCGCTGAGCATCAGATGCATTCGGAGCGTTTTGTAATTAGTAAAGAGTTAGTTGATGCCGTGAGTAAGACACGAAAACGCGCCGGACGTGTGGTCGCGGTTGGCACTACAGTGGTTCGAGCGCTGGAAAGCGCGGCCCAACAGGGGGCCTTACGAGCCTGCTCCGGGGAAACATCGCTTTTTATCAGGCCGGGATTTTCGTTCCGGGTGGCGGACATGATAATCACCAACTTTCATTTGCCTCGCTCGACATTACTGGTGCTGGTCAGTGCTTTTTCAGGGTGTGGGAGAATCCGAACCGCTTACAAGCAGGCAATCTTTGAACGCTACCGGTTTTTCAGTTATGGCGATGCCATGTTGCTGGAGGAAAAGGTCTCGAAATGATGAAATTTTCGATTATGGATACCGACGGCGAGGCCCGTCGTGGGCGCTTGACCTTTGGGCGCGGTAGTGTAGATACCCCAGCGTTTATGCCGGTGGGCACTTTGGGGTCGGTGCGAACGGTTGCGCCGGGGGAGGTTCGTGACAGCGGGGCCCAGATCATTCTGGGAAATACGTTTCATCTAATGCTGCGCCCCGGGACCGATGTGATACAAGCCCATGGGACATTGCACGATTTTATGGGTTGGGACGGCCCTATCCTGACGGACTCCGGCGGCTTCCAAGTATGGAGTCTGGCCGACAAGAGGCATATCTCGGAGAAGGGCGTGCGTTTTAAATCGCCGATCGATGGTTCGTCGGTATTCCTCGGGCCCGAAGAATCCATTGCTGTGCAAAGGTCCCTGGGTTCTGAGGTGGTGATGTGTTTTGATGAATGTACAACCTATCCTGCTTCAGTTGCGCAGGCACGCGAATCTATGGAGTTATCAATGCGCTGGGCCAGCAGATGCCGGGATGCGCCGCTTGCCCCTGATCAGGCGCTTTTTGGTATAGCGCAGGGAGGAATGTACGAAGATCTGCGTCTTGAGTCACTGGAGGCCCTTGAAACTGTCGGTTTTGAGGGGTATGCCCTGGGAGGACTTTCAGTGGGTGAGCCCAAAGCAGACATGCTACGAATACTTAAGTCAGTGGCCCCGCGTATGCCGTCGCAAAAACCGCGCTACCTGATGGGCGTTGGCAAGCCAGAAGACCTGCTGGCCGGCGTAGGCGCAGGAATTGACATGTTCGACTGCGTTTTACCAACCCGCAACGCACGCAATGGTTGGCTGTATACCCGCACAGGCATTGTGCGGCTGAAAAACACTACCTACAGAGACGATACCCGGCCGATCGAGGCTGGTTGCTCCTGCCCCGCATGCGAGCGTTTCAGCCGAGCTTATCTTCGGCATTTGTACGTCACCCGAGAGCTTTTGGGTGCTCGCCTTTGCACTTTGCACAATCTGACCTTTTTTGAGGAGTTAATGGCGGATATCCGCGAGTCCATCAGCTGTGGTCGGCTTATGGCTTTTACACGCGAGTTCATGGCGAACTATGCCGGTGAACGCCGTGATATGGCATAATCGCGCGCTTTTCCAGGCCTATACGAGGTAAAACAATGAACTTCCTGATATCAGACGCTTGGGCGCAAGCGGGGGGAGACGCGGGCGGCGGCTTGTTCAGCCTGTTGCCACTGGTGGTAATCTTTATTCTGTTCTACTTCCTACTGATACGTCCGCAGCAAAAAAGAGCCAAACAGCACAAGGAGATGGTCATAGCGCTCAAAAAGGGCGAAGAAATTGTGACCAATGGCGGGCTTTTGGGAAAAGTGACAGACCTCGATGATAATTTTATCACTCTGGAGATCGCCAGCGGTCTGAATGCCAAAGTTCAGCGCCAGTCGGTCGCTCAAGTGATGCCGAAGGGCACTTACTAACCCAATGCGAAACCACACTCCGTGGTGGAAGTGGCTGATCATCGCAGTGGTGATCGTGCCCGGGGCATTCTATGCTCTTCCCAACCTGTTCGGCGATGATCCGGGTGTTCAATTGCGCGGTGCACGCGGCGCACGCTTGGGAACGGCGGAGTTAGGCCAGGTGCAAAAAGTCCTGGAGTCATCTGAGGTTAAGTACAAGTCAGCAGTTCTGGATGATCGCGGAATACGAGTTCGGTTTGCGACCACCGACGCCCAGTTGCAGGCGCGGGACCTGTTGGAGTTACGCCTTGCCAGTGGCACTACCGTTGCTTTAACGCTGTTACCGGCTGCGCCTGACTGGTTGTCGCAGGTTGGCGCATTGCCAATGTACCTCGGCCTGGACTTGCGCGGCGGTGTGCATTTCCTATTGGAAGTCGATATGCAAAGTGCCGTGCGACGGGCCGAAGATCGTTATGTTGCCGATCTTCGTTCAACGTTGCGTGAGGCCAAAATTCGCTACCAGAAGATCGGTCGGGATGGCTCTGGCGGTATCACGGTGGTACTGCGTGACCCAGCGGTGCTAGCAGATGCCGTGGACGAAATCAGACAAACATTGCCCGGTTTAGTTATTGCGGATGCAAAGGGCAGCGCGGATGGCGCACTGCGTGTGCGCCTGTCTGACAACGAGGTAGAGGAGTTATCCCAGTTCGCACTCGAACAGAACATCACGGCGCTGCGCAATCGGGTCGACCAGTTGGGGGTTGCCGAGCCTGTTATTCAGCGCCAGGGCGATCGTCGTATCGTCGTGCAGTTGCCGGGAGTCCAGGACACAGCTCGCGCCAAACGGATTCTTGGGCGCACCGCGACGCTCGAGATGATGATGGTCGATGAAGAGCATAGTCTTGATGCCGCCCTGAGCGGCAAAGTGGCCCCAGGTTCTAAGATTTTCCGCTTTCGGGATGGCCGGCCTATTTTGCTCAAAAAGCGGGTGATCTACTCCGGTGAAAACATTGTGGATGCTGCCGCGAGCATCGATACCCAAAGCGGAGGGGCAATCGTCAGCATCACCTTGGATGCGATCGGCGCTCGAATCAATCAGAAAATAACCGGCAAGAATATCGGCAAGCGCATGGCTGTGCTTTACATTGAGAGCAAGTCCACGATCAAAACCGATGTGAATGGCATGTCGGTGAAAGATGCCGACGGTCGGACGATCCGAGTCAAGCAACGCATTGAAGAAGTGATTACGGCCCCGGTTATTCGGGACCAGCTCGGAAAGCGTTTCCAGATCGAAGGCCTCGATAGCGTCGATGAGGCGCGCGATCTTTCCTTGATGCTGCGAGCCGGTTCGCTCGCGGCACCTGTAGAGATTATTGAAGAGCGGACCGTGGGCCCGAGCCTGGGCCAGGCCAATATTGATCAAGGATTTCAGTCCGTGATTATTGGGTTTGCTCTGGTTCTAGTATTTATGGCGATCTACTACCGGGTTTTCGGCCTCTTTGCCAACGTGGCATTAGCGCTTAATCTGGTAATGATCGTCGCCGTTCTGTCTTTACTGCAGGCGACTTTAACGCTGCCGGGCGTCGCTGGCATTGTGTTGACGGTAGGTATGGCAGTGGATGCTAACGTGCTCATTTTTGAGCGTATTCGCGAAGAACTTCGCAACGGAAATACACCGCAGGCGAGCATTCACACCGGTTACGAGCGGGCACTTTCAACCATCGTTGACGCCAATCTCACGACATTGATTGCAGCCATTGTGCTCTTTAATTTTGGCACCGGACCAATTAAGGGATTCGCGGTCACTCTTAGCATCGGTATTCTGACGTCGATGTTTACTGCTATCGTCCTAACAAGGGCTTTGGTTAACTTCTTTTTTGGCGGCCGGCGCCTGAAAGACCTGGCGATCTGAGACGGATATGCGTTTTTTTGAAAAAGTCACCGATTTCGATTTTCTGGGTAGGCGGCGCTCAGCCCTGATTGTTTCTTTGGTGTTGCTCGCTATCAGCGCAGGCTCTCTGGGAATCCGGGGTCTGAATTTCGGAATCGATTTCACCGGTGGAACACTGGTAGAGGTCTCTTATGCCGAGGCTGTTGATCCGGTCAAGGTGCGTTCTGTATTGGCCGAGGCGGGCATTGACAGTGCGATCGTCCAGTATTTTGGCACCTCAAAAGATATTCTGATTCGCCTGCCTGTTGTCGCCGGGCAAGCATCTGCCGAGCGCAGTACTGCCGTAGTGCAAGCTTTGCGCGGGCCAATTGGTGAAGTGCTCGCTGAGAGTCCCGAAGGGGGCCTTCAACAGTGTCGTTCCACGGACGGCGTGCTGGTTGGCGACTGCACGGTGCAGATGCGCAGAGTAGAGTTTGTGGGCCCGCAGGTTGGCGGTGAGCTGACTGAAAAAGGCGGTCTGGCAATGCTGTATGCGCTGATCGGCATACTGATCTATGTGGCGATACGCTTTGAGTGGCGTTTTGCCATTGGCGCTGTTGTTGCTTTGGTCCATGATGTCCTTATTACGTTAGGTGTTTTCTCGGTGCTCGCACTCGAGTTCTCGTTACCCGTACTGGCCGCGGTGTTGGCGGTAATCGGTTACTCGCTGAATGATACGATCGTTGTTTTTGATCGCGTTCGCGATAATTTCCGGAAAATGCGTAAAGGCAGTGTCGTTGCAATCATGAATAACTCAGTCAACCAAACACTCCCACGCACGGTTCTCACTTCAGTTACAACCCTGCTGGTGGTGCTGACATTGTTGCTGGCCGGCGGGGAAATCATCAAAGGATTCGCATCTGCGTTGTTAGTCGGGGTGATTATCGGGACCTATTCTTCAATCTTTGTGGCCAGTCCTGCGGTGTTGATGCTCGGCATATCCCGTGAGGACATGCTTCCCGTACCGAAGGAAGGCGTTGAAGGCGACCCCTTACCTTAAGTGAGTCGCCGCTGCCGGCCTTTTTCTTATGCGTTGCCCTGCTTGCTCCAACGAGGATACCCGGGTAGTCGACTCGCGGATTAGCAATGCGGGCGCTACGGTCCGCCGCCGGCGGGAGTGCCAAGCCTGCAGTCATCGTTTTACCACTTTTGAACGTTTTGAGCTTGAGCAGCCTCGGGTTATTAAAAGCGATGGCCGTCGTGAGCCCTGGGACGAGGAAAAACTTCGCCGAGGCCTGTTACGAGCACTCGAGAAGCGCCCTGTTGGGTCGGATAAAGTAGAGGAATTGATTAATTCCGTCAGCCGCCAGATGCAGTTGAGCGGTGAGCCGGAGGTGCGATCCGCCTTGATAGGACAGGCCATGATGGATCGACTGCAACGCGCAGATGAGATTGCCTACGTGCGTTACGCGTCGGTCTATCGGAGTTTCGAGGATGTTTCTGCATTCAGTAAAGAAGTTGACCGACTGCGTCGGGAGAAGCGGACGGGTTCCAATGTAGCTCAGTTGTCACTGTTGATTGAAAAGGCTGCAGAAGAAAAGTGATAACTCCAACCCGGCTAACGGGCCGCGACCGTGATCTGATGAGTCAGGCAGTTGCGCTTGCACGCAAAGGACTTTACACGACAAAACCGAACCCTCGGGTCGGCTGTGTGATTGTCCAGGATCACACGATTGTCGGTGAGGGCTGGCATGAAAAAGCGGGTGAACCCCATGCCGAGATTCATGCTTTACGTAACGCTGGCGCGCGGGCTCGAGGCGCGGAGGTGTTTGTCAGTCTTGAACCTTGTGCTCACCAGGGGCGAACTGGACCGTGTGCACAGGCGCTGATCGACGCCGGGGTTCAGCGGGTGGTTTCAGCCATGGGTGACCCCAATCCCAAGGTCGCCGGGCGGGGGCATCGGATGTTGGAACAAGCGGGGATCGAGGTGATTCTCGCTGATGACGAGTTAGGCGTCCGGGAACTTAATTCCGGATTCTGCCGCCGGATGGAGGTGGGACGACCTTTGGTCCGGCTCAAGGTCGCAGCAACGATGGACGGGCGCACTGCGGCCTGTGACGGCAGCAGCCAGTGGATTACCAGTGAGGAGGCGCGTAATGATGTCCATCGTCTTCGCGCCCGAAGTTGCGCCCTGGTGAGCGGTATTGGAACCGTTCGCGCTGACAATCCACGACTCAATGCGCGCCTTGACGAGCCTGTGGTACAACCATTGCGGGTAGTGCTGGTTGGTCGTAGCCAGATAGACCCTGGGGCACGACTATTTTCTGTCGCTGGTCCGGTACTGATCGCCGGTTCCAATGAAAATCAAACAGCAAGTGAGTTCGATCAGCGCACTGAGCGGGTTTGCCTACGCGGCTCTGACGGGCAAGTAGATCTTGACCAACTACTGGATCTGTTGGCCGCTCGCCACTGCAACGAAGTATTGATCGAAGCAGGCGCAGCGGTGGCCGGCGCTTTTGTGTCAGGGGGCTTGGTTGATGAAGTGTGGGTCTACCAGTCGCCTGATGTGTTGGGCTCGGGCGGCCGCGGTATGTTTGTCATGCCCGCAATTGGATCCATAGACGATAGATTGCGTTTCGAACTTAGCGATGTTTGCCAGATCGGCCGCGACCTGCGTTTGGTATACCGGCCCCATAGCTCGCATTGAATATGTTTACGGGAATCGTTCAAAGTGTTGCTCGTGTCTGTGCGGTGTCTACCTGCGATGGCGAGCTGACGATAGAGTTGGGACTTGAGGGCCTGATCGGCGAAAATATTTCGATTGGAGACAGCGTGTCGGTCAGTGGAGTCTGTTTAACCGTTGCTCGACTTTCAGATCACTGTTTGGCTTTTGATGTATCGCGAGAGACTCTGTCGCGGACCCATCTGGGCAAGCTGTCTGAAGGGAGTCGGGTAAATCTTGAGCTTGCAATGAGTGTTGGAGATCGTTTTGGCGGACATCTGGTGAGCGGGCACGTCGACGGCTTGGGCACGCTTGTCGCCAAAGAGCCCGCAGGACGCTCTACACGGATGCGGTTTAGAGCACCGCGCGCGCTCGCCCCGCTTATCGCCGAAAAAGGGTCGGTGACGGTTGATGGCGTCAGCCTGACCGTGAACCGGGTTGATGACAGCAGCTCTGCTGTCGAGTTCGAGTTAAATTTGGTGCCCCATACTCTTACAGCGACCACCCTGGGAGAATTGCAGATCGATCACTTGGTTCATATTGAGGTGGACCTTGTAGCACGTTACCTTAAACGACTACAAGAATGTGATGATTGAGTCAGAATGGACTGTGATGCGCTCAACTATTGTCGCACCTTTTAAAAACCAGACCAGGTTCATCCGATGAGTACCGAAAAGTTGCCCGGCACAGTTAGTCCAATCGAGGATATCCTGCGCGATTACCTTCAAGGCCAGATGGTGATCCTGGTCGACGATGAGGATCGGGAGAATGAAGGTGATCTGATTGTCGCGGCGGGATTCGTTACCGCGGAGCATATCAACTTTATGGCGGGACAAGGCCGTGGACTGATCTGCCTGACCCTCTCTGAGGATCGCTGTCGTGATTTAAAACTACCGTTAATGGTCAATGATAATAATGCTCGTTACTCGACCAATTTCACTGTCTCAATCGAAGCAGCATCCGGAGTAACTACCGGCATTTCGGCAGCGGACCGCGCGCATACGATCCGCACTGCCGTCAGCGAGAACGCGTCGGCTGCCGATATTGTGAGCCCAGGACATGTCTTTCCGATTATGGCGCAGCCAGGCGGGGTGTTGACCCGTGCTGGGCATACCGAGGCCGGGGTGGATCTGGCCCGACTTGCCGGGCTGGAGCCCGCCAGTGTTATTTGCGAGATTCTGAACCCCGATGGCAGTATGGCGCGATTGCCCGATCTTCTGGAGTTTGGACAGGTACATGGGCTCAAAATTGGAACCATTGCAGACCTCATCCGTTACCGGATGCGAGCAGAGCCGACGGTATGGAGGGTCTCTGAAAACCTGATCAATACCCGACACGGGGACTTTCGCGCGGTGATCTACGAAGACGGTGAACTCAAGCAGGTGCATATGGCACTGATCCATGGTTCGATCAAATCTGACGAACCGACGGTGGTTCGGGTGAATGCCCACCGCGGTGCTTTCGACATGTTGGCGCAGGCGCGTAATAGCCAACGCTGGAGCGTAGATGCGGCATTAGCGCGAATCTCAAAGGAGCCGGCCGGCGTACTCGTGCTTTTGGAATACTCGGAAGACGCGACACAACTCGACCGGCGCTTGCGGGGCGAGGCTGACAGTGATGGCAAGGAGCGTGAATTGCGGATGCTCGGCGCGGGAAGCCAAATTCTCGCCGATTTAGGAGTAGGAAAGGTGCGGGTGCTGGGTACTCCATTACGCACCCATGCATTGTCTGGTTTCGGACTCGAAGTGGTGGAATACATCAGCGATTCGGGGCCTGCCTGACGTGCCCGTCTCTCCACGTCATTTGGCCCGGCGCAACGCGACCCAAGCCCTGTACCAATGGCTGGTGACCGGTCAGGCCCCAGGTGATATCGAGTCGAAGTTTATCAGCGACGAGACTTTCGCCAGCGTTGACCTGGATTACTTTCGTCACCTGATTACGCAAGTGCCTCATTACCAGGATGAACTGGAGCGGCGCTTAGAGGTTTTTTCGGAAAGAGCGTCCGAGAAATTGGATCCGGTAGAACGGGCTATCGTGCTGGTGGGCGCGTACGAGATTCTCTTTCGCCCTGACGTGCCCAAGAAGGTTGCTATTAATGAAGCTGTGCAGGTTGCCCATGTATTCGGCGCTGAACAGGGCTATCGTTTTGTCAATAGCGTTTTGCACCAGCTTGCGAAAAGCGCCGAAAGCAATGGTGATGATGAGCCGCCGGGTTAATGGATGAATTTGAACTGGTGGCTCGGTATTTCGATCAACCTCAGGCCGGGCGGAAAGGGGTCACACTTGGCATCGGCGATGATGGCGCAGTGCTCGCTCATACCCCGGGCACCGAAAGTGTTGTCGTTACCGATACGCTGGTTTGTGGCACTCATTTTCATAAAGAGAACTCAGCCGCATCAATAGGACACCGGGCGCTGGCGGTTAATCTTAGTGACATCGCAGCCATGGGCGCAAGCGCTGAATGGGCGACACTTAATCTTACTTTACCGTCGTTTGATGAATCTTGGATAGAGCAGTTTGCGGCTTCACTGCTCGCTCTGGCCGGTCGCTACGATGTCGCGCTGGTGGGGGGCGACACCACCCGTGGACCGCTGTCGGTAACAATGACTGTGGGCGGCCGTGTAAACACAGGGGCAGCGCTACGTCGCAATGGGGCACAGCCAGGAGACTGTATATATGTGAGCGGCCTCCTGGGCGGTGCGGCCGCTGCACTCGAACGCGATGATATGCGCTTAGAAGACGCGCTACTGGACGCCTTGTGGTATCCGCAACCCAGGCTTGACCTCGGAGTCGCACTCGTCGGGCTGGCACACAGCGCTATCGATATTTCTGACGGCTTGTTGAGCGATCTTGGTCATGTTCTTCATGCGAGCGCTAATTTGGGTGCGGACATCGATGCCACCCGCATTCCGCTTTACCCTCAGGCTGAGCGCGACCTTGGCCATCGCCGTGCTTTGGAGTTAGCGTTGGGGGGTGGGGATGATTATGAACTCTGTTTTACCGTGCCCACGGCGAGGCGAGGCTCGGTTAGCGTTCTTGAAGAAGAGCTTACTCTCCCGTTGACCTGTATCGGTGAGGTGACTCCCAGCGGGGCTTGTCATGTGCGTTACAACGGCAGGATTCTGACTGAACTGGTGCCGGGCTACCGACACACCTGGAGCAGGTAAGGCGCAGTGGCAAGAACCCTTTCGGTGTTTGAACGTTTAATCTGCCTGATCGGGCAAGGTTTTGGTACTGGTCGCAGCCCATGGGCGCCAGGTACAGTCGGTACGCTACCGGGGCTCGTCCTGGTCTGGTTTTTGTGGCATGCCGGGCCCGCGCTTTACCTAGTGATCATGACCCTGGTTGTGATCATCGCTATCTGGGTGTCGGGGCGTACGGCGAATTTACTCGGGATTCATGATGATCCCCGCATTGTCATTGACGAGATCGCGGGCATTCTGGTAACACTGGCACTGGTGCCCCCATCGGTACCGGCGCTATTGACCGGGTTTGTTTTATTCCGGTTATTGGATATCTCCAAGCCACCCCCGATTTCAACGATTGACCAACGCCTGGGAGGTGGTTTTGGAATTGTCGCAGACGATGTTGTCGCGGGGCTTGGCGCCAACCTTTGTCTGCAATTACTGTTTCGCTGGGGAGGCGCTTTCGGTTAAGGGCGAAGATGCGTGGATAACTTGCGCCCTATAGGCAGGTTAGCGCTGCAGGTGGTCTAGTTTTCCGCTAATTTCCTTCCAGTCGTCGGCGTCCTCAGGCGCAGGTTTCATTTCGGTGATTACTGGCCATTTCTGGGAGAGTTCGGCATTGAGGGCCATGAATTCCTGCTGGTCATCCGGAAGATCTTCTTCAGCAAAGATCGCATTCACCGGGCACTCCGGTTCGCACAGGCTGCAGTCTATGCATTCTTCGGGATCAATCACCAGAAAGTTAGGGCCTTCGTGAAAGCAATCCACGGGGCAGACTTCAACACAGTCGGTAAGTTTACAACGGATGCACGAATCGCCAACTACGTATGTCATTTATCTTCTCCGGGTCGCTTGAATCGAAATGGTCTGGCACAGATTCTATGGAATCTAGAGGTTGAGGTAAATATCAGGACGCCCTTTGGGCAACAATTTTACGTAATGCCTCGAAAAGATGTGTGTTGGCAGCCACCACGTTGCCGTTAGCGAGGAAATCCTGGCCACCGGAAAAATCCGCAACTAAACCTCCGGCCTCACGGATCAGGAGCGCACCTGCTGCAATGTCCCAGGGTTTGAGTCCAAATTCCCAGAATCCGTCCAGTCGACCGGAGGCAACATAAGCAAGATCAATCGAAGCGGCACCCGTTCGGCGGATTCCTGCCGTTTTCGGCAGTAAGGCCTCGAAGGTGCGCATCCACGGCTCGATAACTTTGAGTTCGCGAAATGGAAATCCGGTACCTAGAAGGGCTGGCTCAAGGTGCCGGGTGCTGCTCACCCGGATTCGTCTGCCGTTCAGTTGAGCGCCGTCCCCTCGGCTAGCGGTGAACATCTCGTCCCGTAGTGGATCGTACACAACCCCGTGTTCGATAATGTTTTTTCGGGTAACTCCCACCGATATACCAAATACTGGAAACCCGTGGAGAAAATTGGTTGTACCATCGAGGGGGTCAATCACCCAAGTGTAATCACCCCCTTCCTGAGCGCCGCTCTCTTCGGCCAGTATTCCGTGGTCAGGGTAGGCTTTGGTTAGAATTTCGAGAATCGCCCGTTCGGCTTCAATATCAGCCTGGCTGACAAAATCGTTACGGCCCTTGGAACTGACTTCGAGCCGGTCGAGTTGGTCCAGGTACATTAAAATGACCCGTCCGGCCTCGCGCACGGCGCGGACCGCGGTATACAGCATCGGATGCATGGTCGATGCAAATCCTCCGGAAGTGTGACAAGTGGATCCCGTGTCCGTCTCACAATGTGCGGGTAACCGCAAAGTCACCAAGCGCGGCAATTGGAGCGAAACTCGGGTCGGGACGAAATCGTGGCGCGAATTCTAACGTATGGTAGGCGCTGGCGTGTCGGATATTCGGCTTGCCGCCTAGGAGCACAAATTTGATAGAAAACCTAAGGATCGTGATGGTTGAGACAACCCATCCCGGAAATATTGGGGCAGCAGCACGGGTAATGGCTAATCTCGGCCTTGCAGACCTGCGACTGGTGAGGCCCCGGGTTTTTCCCGCCCAGGACGCGACGGCGCGCGCAGCAGGTGCCGAGCATATTCTTGAACAGGCAACCGTTTGCGATACCCTTGAGGAGGCGACAGCTGGTTGTAGTTTTGTTATCGGTGCTACAGCGCGCCGTCGGACGGTTGGCTCGCCTTTGCTTGAGCCGCAAAACGCAGCATCTCGGTTAATTGAAGCCTCTCGACATGGGTCAACCGCATTGGTATTTGGCCAGGAGGCCGCAGGATTGACAAATGAACACCTCGATCTGTGTCATTCCCATGTACGGGTTGGGGTAGAAGATGACTTCCCTTCACTCAATGTTGCGACCGCAGTCGCCATTTTGATCTATGAGGTCCGTCGGCAGTCATATTCCCATGCGCCCAGTGAGGATAATGGGTGTGAAATCGATCCTCGATTGAAAGGAACCGTTCCAATGACGGTCTCGGAGTTCGAACGCCTGATGGAACACCTGGAGCGGGTCGGTCATCGCACAGGGTTCCTAGTGGGTCCTCGTACGCGGCTGCTTCGAAAAATGCGTCGACTCTTGCGGCAGGGAGTGTGCTCCCAAGCGGACATCAACATTATCAGAGGTGTTCTGACCTCAATTGAACATACGATCGAAAAGGGCGAAGCTAGCGGTGAGCGGTAGTGAGATTGGGTTGAACATGGTAAAATCGCCCAGGGAAATCCGCTGCCAACCTATGGAAAAGGCGCACGGATAAAAAGGAGCTTTTCGAGCGAACATTATGGCAATTACACTTACCGACGCCGCCGCAGAGCGCGTGCGCACACATCTTCAGTCGCGGGGCCGAGGCGAGGGCCTGCGTCTGGGAATCAAGACCACGGGCTGTTCGGGGCTTGCCTATGTGGTGGACTACGCCGACGAAGTCGGTGCCACCGATAAAGTTTTTACCAGCCGCGGTATCAAAGTCATTGTGGACGATAGCAACGTGGCCTATCTGGACGGGACGGAAATTGACTTTGCTGCCGATGGCCTATCTGCTGCGTTTCATTTCAACAACCCCAACGTGGTCGATGAATGCGGCTGCGGCGAAAGTTTCACTGTGAAATCGAGCTAAGTGGGATCAGCTCTCGAGAGGGCTCCTCGCGAATCGACTATGGTCGTTTCGGATTTCGCAAGAGCTCCGACCCGGTCGACTCCTGGGCGCGCGGCTGTAATAACCCTGGGCTGTAAGGTCAATACCTTTGAATCCGCAGTTATGGCTCAACGGTTGGCAGAAGACCACTGGACGGTAGTTGGCTCCCGTGATACCGCCGATCTATACGTTATCAATTCGTGCACGGTTACAGCCGAAGCGGATCGCCAGACCCGCCAGGCGACACGCCGTGTGCTGCGGCAAAATCCGTCAGCTCAGGTTATCGTAACCGGCTGCTACGCCCAGAACGAGCCCGCGGGGTGCGCTACGATCCCCGGCGTCTCGCTGGTGCTTGGAAATGATCACAAACTGGCGGTTGCCCAGGCCGCCCGGGAGTTGCCGAGGGATTCTCGGCCGGACCAGGTTCCGGTGCGGGTAGATAGGCTGAGCAGTTTACCGGCGGCTTTATTGAACGGATACGAGTCACGTACCCGCGCTTTTGTCCAAATACAGCAAGGGTGTGACCAGTCATGCACTTTTTGCGTCATTCATCGAGCCCGCGGACAAAGTCGCTCTTTTGATCGGCAGAGCGTGTTGCGACAGATCCATACCTTTGTCGATCAGGGCTATCGAGAGATTGTTCTGTGTGGGGTCGATTTGGGGAGTTACAGTGATTTATCGGATGATAAGCAGCAAGAAATCACCTCGCTGACCCGTCTGTTACAGGAGATCGCCGTTCTGCCGGGAGACTTTCGAGTGCGCCTGAGCTCGATCGACCCAGTCCATATTGATGACCTCTTGCTTAGTACCTTGGCCCAAAGTAATCGTTTCTGCCCATACCTTCATGTGTCACTACAAAGTGGAAGCACCTTAATCCTCAAGCGTATGAAGCGGCGCTATGACGCCGTTTTTTTGATGGAGCGCCTTGAGGCGGCCCGTGAACGAATCGGATCACTTGTGCTTGGGGCTGACGTGATGGCTGGGTTCCCTACTGAGACAGAGTCTGATTTTCGCTGTACGCTCGAAATACTCAGAAAAGCGAACATTGTGTACCCCCACGTTTTTGCGTACTCAGCCCGGCCGGGGACACCTGCGGCGCGGATTCCGCGGCAAGTACCACGTGATGAGCGGCGCCGGCGTGCAGCTGAACTTCGACAGGTTGGCCAGCATTTACGCGCTGAAGCACTGGCGGGCATGATCTTAAACACAGGCCACTTGCTGGTCGAACGAGCCCCGGAACCTTCCGGGCCCGCGACCTATCATGGTCGCCTGGAGAACTATATGCCTGTTCGCCTGAGAGGCCCGATACCGCCTGTGGGAGCGATCTTGGAGGTAATGGTCACAGGAGTAGATGGTGACGTACTCATTGCCGAGGCATTAAGCGCAGATTAAAATTTGACCTACGGCGGCCACCTTTTGGCATCCTTAGACCCCAAAGCGCGAAGCGTGTGATCAACCCTGGGGCTTGGCGCGCTCAGCGCGTGATACACATACCAACTATTGAACCGGAGATATTGAATGGCCGTTGAACGTACCTTTTCCATCGTAAAGCCAGACGCCGTCAGGCGCGACCTCATTGGAAAAATCTATGCCCGGTTTGAATCCGGCGGATTACAGATCATCGCCAGCAGGATGATCCACCTCACCCGGGTTCAAGCACAGGAGTTCTATGGGGTCCACCGGGAGCGGCCGTTTTACAACGACCTGGTTGAGTACATGACTTCTGGGCCCGTGATGGTGCAAGTGCTTGAGGGCGAAAACGCGATTGCGCGCAACCGCGAAATCATGGGGGCAACCACCCCTGTTGAAGCGGCTCCAGGTACGATACGTGCTGATTTTGCCGAATCGCTCGAAGCCAACTCGGTTCATGGGTCTGATGGTCCAGATACCGCCCGGGAAGAAATAGGGTTTTTCTTCGAATCCACTGATCTGTGCTCTAGAGCGGGCTGAGCTGAGGGCGAAAGCGGGTGCCACAGCAGATCAACTTACTCGGGCTGGATCGGTCCGCGCTACAGGATTATTTCGTCGGGCTGGGCGTGAAAGAGTTTCATGCCCGCCAATTCCTTAAGTGGGTCTATCAGCGCGGCGTCACCGATTTCTCCGAGATGACGGACCTGGGCCTTTCGTTACGGCAGACTTTGTCTGAAAAGGCGATATTGGCATTACCGGAAAAAGCAGGTGAACAGATCTCTGAAGATGGCACTCGAAAGTGGCTCTTTCGGCTTGAGGATGGCAACTGTATCGAAACGGTATTTATTCCCGAAGACGATCGGGGGACCTTGTGCGTCTCATCCCAGGTAGGCTGCACCCTGAATTGCACCTTTTGTGCAACTGCCCGGCAAGGCTTCAGTCGCAATCTCGAGGCCAGCGAGATTATTGGTCAGCTCTGGCTAGCTGGGCGGTTGTTGGCTGATGCAGGATACGGGCCAAGGCCGGTTACCAACGTGGTGATGATGGGTATGGGCGAGCCGCTACTGAACTACGATGCAGTGGTCAGCGCGATACGTTTGATGCTGGACGATCTGTCGTTTGGACTATCGCGTCGGCGTGTCACCCTGAGCACAGCAGGGGTCGTGCCGGCAATAGATCGTTTGGCCAAAGATTGCCCGGTCAGTCTTGCGGTCTCCTTACACGCGGTGGAAGATGATATTCGCGACCAGTTGGTACCACTGAATCGTAAATATCCTATCGACCAACTTTTGGGCGCTTGCCGACGTTTCCTGAATAACGACAGCCGGCGACGGATCACTTTTGAATACGTTATGCTGGATGGAATAAACGACTCGACCGATCATGCCCGAAAATTGGTCCACCTGCTGCGAGATATTCCCGCGAAAGTGAATCTTATACCGTTCAATTCGGTTGAGGGTATTGCGTACGATTGTTCCCCCAAGTTGGTTATCGATCGATTTCGCGAGGAAGTTTTGGCGGGCGGATTGATGACAATTACTCGTCGCACCAGAGGCGCCGATATTGCTGCTGCCTGTGGGCAGTTGGCAGGCGAAGTTCGTGATCGCACCAGCCGTAGCGCGCGATACGCCTTAGGCGGTGATAGCAGATGAGGTTGGTGGCAGTATTTTTTGGACTGATGATGCTGGCCGGTTGCGCCGCTGTGCAGGACAACCCACCGGGTTGGGATGACAGCCAGCGAGTCGAGTTGTATACGCGTCTTGGTCTGGGTTACTTGAAACAAGACCGCCTCTCGGCTTCACTTGAGGCCCTGGAGGAAGCGCTGGCTATTGCGCCACAAAACTCGGCGGCAAATCATGCCATGGCGTTGCTGAGATTTAAACTGGGTGACCCAGCACAGGCGCGCCGACGGTTTAGAATCTCTCTGGCTAGTGACCCTGGTAATTTCGGCGCTCGCAATGATTTTGGCACCGTTCTTTGCGAGTTAGGCGCTTGGGCGGATGGGATTCAGCAGTTTCGAGCGGCCTTGGATGACCCCTTCAATACGGCTGTGTATCGCAGTCAGTTTGGCCTCGGCCTTTGCTTGATGGGGGTGTCAGACCTGATTGGAGCGCAAGACCAGTTTCGCGCGGCGCTCGTATCACGGCCGAATAGCAGCGCGATTTTGTACCAGTGTGCTGTCGTAAGCTTTAATTTGGGCGAAAACCTCTCTGCAAGGGCTTTTCTCGAGCGCTATTTCGGTACGGGCCCGGCGTCAGCCGACAGCCTGCTGCTTGGGGTTCGTAATGAACAAAAACTCGGAGCCAAGGACCTGGTAGTGCAGTATGCATCTAAACTACGCTCAGATTATCCAGCGAGCGAGCAGGTGGAAGAACTAAGGGCGTTCATGGTTGGCGGATCGAATGACTGACAAAGGTGCTCAATCCAGCCCTGGAGCGATACTGCGTGGCGCTCGAGAGCTCTACGACTGGAGCATCGAGGATGTTGCGGCTGACTTAAACCTTCTGCCCGACATGGTCCGCGCGTTGGAGGCCGACGACTACAGCAACACCGCTGGTTGGACCTACGCAGTTGGCTATCTTCGAAGTTATGCACGCCTTGCTGGTGTCAGCATAGAACAGGCGATCGCTGACTACCAAGCAGATCTGCCACCAAAAGAAGATGGCCCCGGTACCATGACCGAACACACTAAGGGTCGATACCAACCTGTTGCGATTCATTACCGGTGGGTAGTCACAATCTTTGTGCTGCTGTTGGTGGTTGGTGGCTTATATGGTGCCTACCTGAATCGTTCGACTGATGTCGAGCGCGGCCGCGTAGACCTCGCCGGCGTTAGTCGCAATGATCCTGTGTCAACGCTAGGGCAAGGCAGCTCTACTGGACAAACTGATCCCGCCAAGCCAGCGAAGGCTGATTTGGCAGTTGTCCTTGGACAAGCAGAAGAAGGCTCGTCGAAGGTCGATAGTACGTTGGAGACTTCTGGCAGCGGGTCTGAGGGCAAACTAGTAGCAACAATCGGCGAATCGCACAGAACTGAATTGACGGCGAAACCAGTAGTCGGCGATATGGTCGGCGTAGCGACCCAATCCGACCAGGTTGAAGCGCAGGGCGCACTTTCATCCGAGCCCAAGTCTGGACAGAAAACCCAACCCAAGGTTGAGTCAAAGCCCAAGGCCAAACCCAAGGCCAAACCCAAGGCCAAACCCAAGGCCAAACCCAAGGCCCAAACACCGACACTCGCTGCCAAAACGAAACCTAGCGTGCCCGCGATTCCTCGAGCAACTCTTGAGCCTCAAGTAGCAGACCGTTTTGTCACTACGGAGTTTTCCACCAGTATGGCGTCAGCCGCCCAGCCTGGTGGAGCGGACAACGCTTCGGTGAATCATCCGGTTTCGTCAGATACACGCCAGCTGACGGTTCGAGTCAAAGAAAGCACTCATATCGTCGTGTGGGATCGTGATGATCAGACCCTGTTTCGCCGGTACGTCGAGTCTGGCAAAGTAATTACGCTGGCTGGCAAACCGCCGTTCACCCTGCAGGTAAGTTATCCTGAAGGCGCGAGTGTTATTTACCGTGGTCGCGAACTTGCAATCCCGGTCCCTAAATCGGGCCGCAACGCCAAAGTTATTGTTGGGCGCTAGCGCAATGGCCTTTGGAGATAATGTGCGCTCCGTGCGCGGGATGAATGATTTATTGCCCCCTCAGACGGCTCGCTGGCAGCGGGTCGAAGCCGTGTTGCGGGAAGTTGCAGGGCGTTATGGTTACCAGGAGATTCGCACGCCGGTAATTGAGCGCTCCGATCTTTTTTATCGGTCTATCGGCGAGCAGACCGATATTGTTGAAAAGGAGATGTACACCTTTACCGACAATAACGGCGATAGCCTGACCCTGCGCCCGGAGGCAACAGCGAGCTGTGTGCGCGCCGGCAACGAGCACGGTTTGTTGCATAACCAGACTCAACGTTTTTGGTATACCGGCCCCATGTTTCGCCATGAGCGTCCCCAAAAAGGCCGCTACCGCCAGTTTCATCAGTTTGGCGTCGAAGCCTTGGGATGGCCCGGGCCCGATATAGATGCCGAGATTATTGCCCTTGGCGAAAGACTATGGCGCACCTTGGGGATTTCTGGCGTTAGCTTGGAGATCAATACGCTGGGGTCCGCCTCCGCACGTGCAGCATTCCGAGACGCCTTGCGTGACTACCTGGTAGCCCACGTGGACGCTCTTGACAGTGACAGCCAACGACGCCTGCAACGAAATCCTTTGCGTATATTAGACAGCAAGGATAAGGGCACCCAGGCGACGCTTGCGGGTGCACCCGACTTGATGGACTTTCTGAGCGATCCTGAACTGGCCGAGTTTTCTCGACTTCAAGATCTGTTGATTGCAGCAAAAATCGACTTCAAAGTTAATAGCCGCCTGGTTCGGGGGCTCGATTACTATACCGGCGTTGTTTTTGAGTGGGTTACGGATCAGCTCGGCGCTCAAAGCGCCGTTTGTGCAGGCGGGCGTTACGACACTCTGGTTGAGCAACTTGGTGGTACTCCAACCCCAGCAGCTGGATTTGCCTGCGGCCTTGAGCGCCTGATTGATCTGGTGGCGCTTAGTGAGGTTGATTTGTCCAGCGTGAGAGCTGAGGTCTTTCTTGTGCTTGTGGCGGCAGGCGCTGAGGAGTTGGGTGTGAGTTACGGCGAGCAACTGCGAGATGCGGGCCTCGACGTGCTGTCCAACTGTGGCCAGGGAAGCCTCAAGAAACAGATGCGCCGTGCCGATGCAAGCGGCGCGTTTGTGGCAGTGATAGTAGGGGATGATGAGCGCAGCCAGGGAACTGTCAGTATCAAGCCTTTACGCAGCCAGGGCCAGCAGATGAGCGTGCCAGCACACGCCCTGGTAGAAGAAGTCCAAAAGATCCTCGGGAATGATTCACAATAACTGGTATTTGACATGACAGATGAGCAGCAGGGCCCACAGATGCACTTTGCCCAGGATGATGAGACCGAAAAACTAAAACAGTGGTGGAAACGTAACGGCACCGGCATTGTTGCCGGAATCGTAATCGGCGTGGGCGGTGTCAGCGGTATCCAGGGATGGCGCATGTACCAGGACTATCAGGCGGGACAGGCCTCGATGTACTACCAACAGATGCTCGTTGCGGTCGCTAAAGAAGATAATGAGACCGTGGTTCGAGCCGCAGATACACTGGTAGCGAGCCACTCCGAAAGCGGTTATGCCGATATTGCTCGTCTCATGCTTGCCCGACTGGCGGCTGACGCTGGCGATCATGGCCAGGCTGAGGCGGCGCTTGAGGATTTGCTTTCGGTAACAAAAGATCCTGCGATGCGCCATACCGCGCGGATCCGTCTCGCGGTACTCGCACTACAAGCGGGAAAGCCTGATCGTATTAAAACCCTTGCGGCTGAAGGGGAGAACGGGGGCTTTGCTTCCCAATATCAGGAGCTGCTTGGCGACGCCCTGGCTGAGGTAGGTGACTGGGAACAAGCGCAGCAGGCTTATGAGGCGGCATTGGCTACGATGGCTTCGGACTCGCCGGCTGGACAACTGCTGAATGCAAAGTTGAATATGACCCGGCAAGGTGCTGACACTCTATGAGTTTTACCCGCCTTGCCGTTATGGTGCTGGCATTTGTTCTAGGGGGATGCGGCTCTGGGGCTGTGCACTTTATGCGCGAGGGTGTGCCCGCAGGAAGTGTGCCTCGAGTTGAACAGCAGATTGGTCTTCAAAAGTCCTGGCGAAAGGATATAGGCGCTGGGTATACCAACAACAGCTTCTTGCTAATACCGTATGTGGGTGCAGGGCAGGTTTATGCCGCCGAGCCTAAGGGTGGAGTGGTTGCTCTGGATATAAAAACTGGCAAGCTGTTGTGGCGACGTGATATTGGAGAGACTCTGGCCGCTGGGGTTGGTGTGGGCGGGGCGACCGTGGTTGTGGTGACCAGGGAAGGGGAAGTGTTTGGGCTCGGCGCAGCAGATGGCTTGGTGCTGTGGCGGCAGAAGATTGGAAGCGAAGTATTAGCACGGCCCGTGGTATCGGGTGACAGGGTTTTACTCCGCTCGGGCGATGGCCAGGTGATTGGACTATCGCTGTCGTCCGGTGAGGTCGTCTGGCGGGTTCGTCGGGCGGTACCAACCTTAAGTGTCCGCGGACTTTCAGCCCCTTTGATTGTTGAGGGTGTTGCTGTGGTCGGCTTTGCCAGTGGACGGCTCTCGGGTATTGACCCGGAAACCGGCCGTGAACTTTGGAACGTACCGATATCGCGCCCGTCGGGTAGCAACGAGATTGATCGGTTGGTTGATATCGATACGGATCCCTACCGGATCGGTGACTTGTTGTTCGTCGCAGCCTACCAGTCACGAATCACGGCGTTGTCGCTGCAGACTCAACGCATACAATGGCAGGCGGCCCTTTCGACCGTGCAGTCGCTTGGATCCGCCGGTCAACTGTTGCTGGTGACCGCAGATGATGGCTCGGTGGCTGGAATCACTGTCGGTACCGGAAAAGTTGAGTGGACCCTAGACAAAATTCGCGGGCGCGGGGTAACGGCTCCGCTGGGACTGGGCGATTCAACGAAGGCCGTAGTCGGGGATTATGAAGGATACCTCTACCTGATTGACACGGCGTCGGGGGAGTTGTTGGGGTATAAAAAAGGGCGTGGCGGGGCAGTCATGGGGATATTTGCCGTCGACGGGGATGGGAACTTTCTAACGCTGTCAGAAAATGGCGCGCTAACTGCCTGGTCTGTGCGCGGTTGACCCGCCTGGTAACCGGTACCAGTCCAGCGCCTAGGCCGTAGAACAATGATTCCGGTAGTTGCACTTGTTGGGCGTCCCAACGTAGGTAAATCGACCCTTTTTAACCGGTTGACTCGCTCGCGCCAGGCATTGGTAGATGATCAGCCCGGGGTGACCCGCGACAGGCTTTACGGAGAGGTTTGGCGGGGCTCGCAAAAAGTGCTCGCTGTAGATACCGGTGGTCTGTCGGACGAGGCGGGCGAACTGAGTAATGCGGTAAGGCAACAGGTTGACCAGGCTCTTGACGAAGCCGATGCCGTAGTCTTTATCGTTGACGCACGAGATGGTTTGACCCACCAGGATACCGCAATAGGTGCCGATCT
>JABINT010000066.1 GCA_018698075.1 Acidiferrobacteraceae bacterium | reverse complement strand
GGTTTAGCGCCTTAAGAGCAGCTCATTACTTTTGCCCCATCATAGGTAGTACTTATCGCCTGACAACCCCACCTATGGGAAATCCGCCCTGAAATCCAGGGCATAAGTTCATTTTATAGACAGCAAGAAAACAATGGCTTGTGTTGCAAATGATCATGATTCAGCATCGCGTTCGTTTCTTTTTGATCCTCAAGGACAACTCAATTCATGTTTACTCATAACCCCTTCGCGGAGCTTTCCGGGTCCATCACCCCTCTAGCCATGCAATTGTATGTGGTCCTGATGTTTTTGCTGGTCCTGGGCGGCACACTGCTGGATACCATTCACAAGAAAAGCGCCAAGTATTTTTTCCAAAGCGCAGAAAAATCAAAAAAGAACAGAACCCGAACGATCGGCGGTGGCGAAAAAGCAGGAATTGCTGTCAAGACCGTAGTAGAGGATGTGCTGATGTCTGCCGAGTTCTGCAATCCGCGGCGGCGTATTGCCCATCTTCTGGGGATGTACGGGTTTGTGACTTTCATCGTAACCACCGCGCTGCTGATATTTTGCTATCCGACGGCTGCTACGCCAGCACCTCCTCTCGCCACGACTTTATGGCACCTGGGCGCTCTGATGGTGTGCGTTGGCGGTTACTGGTTCTGGTTTGTTATTCGGGTGGATGTCGCTGCAGAGGGCAATGCGTGGTATCGGGTGGTGCGCGCAGACTTGTTTATCCTCTCGCTTTTGGCCACAGCCACCTTTGCCCTGATCTGGTCGATGCTGCAGTCTTTTGGTGGCTCCACGTGGCAAGCAACGCTTTTCTTCGCTTTGTTCATAACTGCCAGCACGATCCTGTTCGGCGGTGTGCTGTGGTCCAAGTTCGCTCACATGTTCTTCAAACCCGCCGCCGCGTTTCAAAAGCGCATGGAAGAAGCCGATGGCTCAAGATCAAACCTTCCGCCGCCATCCGATGAGCCGGCACAGTTTGGTCTGGGCATCAAACGTGAGCCGTCCCGGCACTATTAATCAAACAAATTAATCCCTGATCTATTCGCTCAACCGCTCGCCGGCTGTTGCTTTAAATCAGGAAAAAGGAGAATAAAATGCCAACCTTTGTTTATATGACCAAATGTGACGGCTGCGGTCACTGCGTCGATATCTGTCCATCGGACATCATGCACATCGATAAGACCTATCGACGTGCGGTCAACATTGAGCCCAATATGTGCTGGGAATGCTATTCCTGTGTAAAGGCTTGCCCGCAAAACGCCATCGACGTGCGTGGTTATGCTGATTTCGCTCCGCTGGGGCACAGTGTTCGCGTGCTGCGCGAGGAAGAAAAAGGAACGATCTCCTGGAAGATCAAATTCCGAAATGGCCACGAGAAGAATTTTGTCTCACCCATAACCACGCAACCTTGGGGAGAAAAGATCCCGAGGTTGGCCGATCTGGCAGAACCCTCCGAAGAGGATCTGAATTCCGAGCTGCTGTGCTATGAGCCAGATGCCCTCAACACCGATGTCGGATTACCAGTGATGGACAAGAGCAAATTTAAACAGGGAGTTTATTACTGATGGGTTTCAAAACAGTTTTTGAAGATTGCGACATTCTGGTTGTCGGCGGAGGCATGGGCGGCACCGGCGCCGCTTATGAAGCCCGCTACTGGGGGCGCGATTTAAAGATCGTAGTCGCCGAAAAAGCCAACATCGATCGTAGCGGCGCCGTCGCGCAGGGTTTGTATGCCATCAACTGCTACATGGGTATGCAGTGGGATGAGAACCAGCCTGAAGATCATGTTCGCTATGCCCGAAACGACTTGATGGGTTTGGTGCGCGAAGACCTGGCTTACGACATGGCCCGCCACGTGGACTCGAGCGTACATAAGTTCGAAGAGTGGGGTCTGCCGATAATGCGTGATGCTGAGAGCGGACGCTACCTGCGTGAAGGCAAGTGGCAGATCATGATCCATGGTGAAAGTTACAAGCCGATTGTGGCTGAAGCGGCCAAAAAATCTGCCGACAAGATCTACAACCGCATCATGGTTACCCACCTGCTAATGGATGAAAGCAAACCCAACCGGGTGGGCGGGGCGATCGGCTTTAATGTCCGCACCGGCGATCTGCATGTGTTCAAGGCTAAAACCGTTATCGTGGGTGCCGGTGGTGCTTCACATATCTTCAAGCCCCGGTCTGTCGGTGAAGGCATGGGTCGAACCTGGTACGCCCCTTGGAGCAGCGCATCGGCGTACGCGCTGCCGATCCTCGCGGGTGCAAAGATGACCCAGATGGAAAATCGCATCGTGCTGTGCCGGTTTAAGGATGGTTACGGTCCGGTGGGGGCATATTTTCTGCTCCTTAAAACCTATACGCAAAACGCTTACGGAGACGAATACGAATCTAAATGGTATGACCACACCAAGGAACTGGTGGGTGACTACATTGATCACCACCCCACACCGACCTGCCTGCGTAACCATGCCTTCATCGAGGAAACAAAAGCCGGCCGCGGACCAATCCATATGGTGACCAAGGAAGCCTTTCAGGATCCCCACAAAGAAACCGTGGGTTGGGAGAACTTTCTCGGCATGACCGTCGGCCAGGCCGTTGTCTGGGCATCACAGGACATTGATCCGAAATACACCAACCCTGAGCTGACCACATCTGAGCCTTATGTCATGGGCTCTCATGCCACCTGCTCGGGCGCATGGGCCAGCGGACCGGAAGATCTCTCTCCAGATGAGTACTACTGGGGGTACAACCGGATGATGACGGTCGAAGGATTATTTGGTGCCGGTGATGCACTCGGCGGAACTGCCCACGCATTTTCATCCGGATCGTTTACCGAAGGCCGCCTTGCCGCTAAGGCTGCAGTCAAATACATTCGGGAGCATGCAAGCGAGAAGATCCAGGTTTCAGAAAAGCAGATCGAGGATCGCAGGAAAGAGATCTACCAACCTATGGAAAACTACGAGGTCGGCCGTAACGAAATCGTGGGTGGAACCGTCTCGCCGAGCTACATACTGCCTATCCACGGTCTGCAGCGTCTTGAGAAGATCATGGATGAATATGTGGGCGGTATCGGTGTCAACTACATGACTAACGAACCCCTGCTGCTGCGCGGGCTTCACCTGCTGGCCACCCTGCACGAAGACCTGGAGCATATCGGTGCTGAAGATCTGCACCAGTTACAGCGTGCATGGGAGTTGAAACACCGTGCGATCGCCTCAGAGTGTGTTACACAACATACCCTGTTTCGCAAAGAGACGCGCTGGCCCGGTTACTACTATCGTGGTGACCATATGAAACTGGATGATGAAAACTGGCATGCTTTAACTCTGTCGCACCGTGACCCGGAATCTGGCGAGTGGACCATGGAAAAAGCACCGGTCTATCACATCGTTGACTAGGCTATACCTGCAGGGCGGGACGAGTCCCGCCCTGCGTTTATTGTCGATACCTTCCTGACCAATCCCGGCATCGCGCCCTACAGGCGCGCCGATTGCTATCCTCAGTTTTCTTCGCATTTAAAACGCCAGCGCCAAAAGGTTTCCCGGTAAACTCCGCTGCTGCTGAATCTACCTTGAAAGCGGCGCGCGAAACCGCTCGTGGGAAAGCAAAATACCGCCCATAGCAAAGAGCATGAATAGCAAAAAAAAGACGCCTTCTGCAAATCGACAGCCGAATTGACCGACGAGGCTGGCCATACCCAAGCGGAATTGGATGCCCTCCAGAGAATGCTGGGTGCACCCCGATCGGACCTTGAAGCATTACTTCAGCCTGCTCTGGCAAAACAGGTTTCGGTAAATCAGGTATCTGACCTTCTTGGGCAAAGTTGGGCCAGACTGAAGGAACTGCGTCAGCTCGGTAAAGATGATTGGGGCGTTGCCTGGAAAGATCCTAAGATTGCCACCGCACTTGCAAAGGCAAACCATTTTCTACAACCCGATGACACATTCTCACTGGATAAGGCGGGCAACGCTTTGGCGCAAGCTTATTCGTGTGCTGTTGAATCAGGCGAAGCGCCGTTAAACCTCGCCCGTATTCGTGCAGGAGAAGCACTGCTTGGCGCTCTTTTGCAGGAGTATCGTCGTGCCGCGGAGTTTTACGCCCAAGCTGCTGTACTGCCAGGGCTGGACCCGTCGCTGCAATGGCGCTACCAGAGCAGGCGAGCTTTGATTTTGGCCGATCTTGGCCGGGAGTTCATGGATAACGCTGCACTCGAAGAGTGCATCCACATCTATCAAGACACTGTCCTGACATTAGTACCCAAAATCCAAAAGCCACTGGACTGGGCCACAACGCAAAATGATCTTGGCAATGCGCTTGGCGTGCTTGGACAACGCCGGCGCGGCACCCGGATGCTGGAAGAATCGGTTATCGCTTTTGAGAATGCACTCTCAGAGCGGGGTCGTGAGAAGGTCTCGCTCGAGTGGGCGGCTACCCAGAATAATCTGGGCAATACCCTGGGCATCCTTGGACAGCGCGAAAACAACACGGAGATGCTGGAAAAATCACTACAGGCCTTCGAATGTGCACTTGAAGTGCGTACTCAGGAAAACTCTCCTCGCGAATGGGCCTCTACACAAAATAATCTTGGCTCGGTACTGCAAGCACTCGGACAGCGAAAAAACGACACGCAGCTACTGAAACGATCTGTCGAGGCATACAAACAGGTGTTGCTGCAATGGACTCGTGACCAGGTCCCGCTGCACTGGGCCGCAACCTTAAACAATCTCGGTACCGCGCTGCGAATGCTGGGCGAACACCGCAAGAGCCCCCGAACCCTGGAAAAATCGGTCGCGGCCTACCGCAATGCGCTGGCAGAAAGAACACGCGAGCGCGTACCCCAGGATTGGGCGATGACACAAAATAATCTTGGCGCCGCACTGCAAAAACTCGGAGAGCGAGAGGAGAATACACAAATACTGGAGCACGCTATCGCCGCCTATGAGAACGCGCTCAAGGAATGGACTCATGAGCAGATGCCAGTGGCCTGGGCCATGACGATGGCCAACCTTGCGGTTGCGCAAAAAACCCTCGCTCAACGGCTAAACGATGTAGGCCTCGCTCGCGTGGCATTGACTGGGTTCGAGGCGGTCGCGCAAGTCTTTCGCAGTGCCAGCCATGCGCAGTACTATGAATTCGCCACCGAACAGGTGGCTAAGACACAAAGGATACTTAAGGAACTGGGCGGTGATTAAAAAAATTAATCACCCACTGGACCTAATCCGACTACGGATCACCAAACAGGTCGCCACTGCGGTTTCAGTGGCCCCGTAGCACCCCTTTAATAAGTAACTCTTCAAAGGGAAAATCTCTCGAGGACTCCTTTGACTAGGCTCCCATACAGTCATGAATCACTTCACTCAATCCGACAGGTCGAGTTGATGCGGGCGGTATAGGATAAAACTGACATCATCGGGTTTTGACGGTACGCCAGCAACGGGTGTACTCATGCGAGTCATCACGGTATCGGCAAGCAACTGCGCTGCCTGCAGCAGTGAGCCTACCCGGATTGCCTCGATGACCTCTGAGACAAAAAGGTTGTCCCAAAGCCCATCGCTGGCCACCAGCACGGTATCACGTGGCGCCAATTCCAATGGCCCCGTCTTCTCCAACCATAGCGCAGGGTCTCCCACCATATTGTTGAGTAGATGCCGACGCGGGTGAAACAATGCCTGCTTCTCATCCAGTATGCCGTTGGCCTCAGCGATGCCCACGGGCGAGTGACATTGGGTTTTGAGTTTAATCCGGGTACGCTGACCCACCACCAGTGCTGCTGAATCGCCGGCGTGGTAACTGGTCAATGAATCTTGAGAAATCTCGACAATAGAAATCGTTGTTGCGCTACCAGGCAGTTGCTCGAGTAATGCCTGGTTGGCCCTTTGGATACGCGTTTCGATTACCGCATCGTTGTCTTGTGATCGGGGTTCACCCAGTATCTCGATGACGCGGGTCGCCGCCTCACGTCCCCGCGGCAAACCTCCCACGCCATCGGCAACCGCGAGCCACACTCGATCAGGCTCAAGCTGAAAAATGCCAAGAGCGTCCTCGTTGCCGTGCGGGCGGCCTGCATGGGGGCGAGTAAAGACTACGGCTTGACCACATGACAACGCCACAGACTGCGGGGATTCCAGATTGGCGTCGGCCAACAACACCAGTGAGCGCGGGGAGGGAGAAGAATTCACGTACTGGCCGGCAAGCTACTGCCACTCCATCATTTCCAGATGCTGGCAAAGCTGGCCTGCACTTCGAAACTCTCGGGCGATGAGTGAACGCTTGAGTCCCTTGCAGATATCCTTGACTTCTTGTGGCTGACGCCGGTACCAGCGCTGACCGCCCAGCGCATCGTAAAAAATGCGAATCAGATCAAATACATCATGCTGTATGTTTTCCGCGTTAGGTGAGCCCCAACTGAACATATCCAGCAGTTTCAACTCAAAACCCAGTCCGTAGCGCAGCACAATCACGTTATCGGTATGTAAATCGCCGTGATATTCGCCCACGTTGTGGATAAGCTCTATCCCCGCGGCCAACGCATGCAGCAGATGCACGGCCTGGAAAGAGTTAAGGCGACGTCCCGACTGGCGCTTGAGGAAATCGGACAACAACTCACCTTCGACAAATTCCGATACCAGAAAAGACACCGGCAAACCGTCAAAGACAAAAGTATCCCGCGTGTGGTATTGAATCACGATCGGACAGTGGCGCAACTTGTGCAATTTGCGCGCATAAAAACGCAATGCCCGGTTGCCCAGATTGCGCCTTGGAAAGAATATCTTCACGGTGCGCTCGATACGTGTGCCGCACTCGCGAACCAGGTATACCTCTCCCTCCCAACCGGAACCCAGGCGTAACACAACCTCGTACTTACCGGCAAGCAACGTCCCCCCAGATAATTTGAAACTACTGATACGCGGTGCTTTGGCTTTCATAGGCTGTTATTAGGTCGATTCATTGCTGAAAGTCCAGAGCCATCTGGCGGTGATCTATCCCCGCATCGATAAACACATCGCCCTTAGGGGCAAAACCGGCGCGCTGATAAAACGCCACCGCCGATAACTGTGCGCCCAGGCTCACACCGGCTAAGCCCTGGGTCCGGGCCTGATTGACCAACGCGTCCAACACCGCCCGACCCACCCCCTGTTGACGCATATCCGAGCGCACTGCCATGCGTCCGATCTTGCCAGACACCAGTATTCGCCCAGTACCGATCACCTGGTTATTATCGATCAGCGCAGCCACGTGGCAAGCGGTATCGTCCTCTCCATCGATCTCCAACTCCACCGGTACGCCCTGCTCTATGACAAATACCTGATAACGAAGAGCCGAAAGGGGCTCAGCATATTCATGCCAATCCACAATCTTTGTCTGGTAAACCATAAACGGAAGGTCTCTTTTATGCTGGGTCCAAAAAACGATTCCAAGGGCGCTCATATCGCCCAAGATCATATGTACTCTAACAGTGCCTGACTGATTGGCAGTTACGCCAAGCGGTAAATAACTTAGCCCGATGGCTTAACTGAAACACGGAGTCAAAGCAATCTGGTCAATAGTGTTTGACTCAGTTGATTACATCAAGGGATCACCGCTTTGCAGCCTGGAGTCAAAACCGGCAGTCGGCCAGCCAAAGCGCCTGAAAAAGTTAACTGCGCGGTGGTTCCTCGTCGTCGCTCAATTCATCAAACTGGGCAATGCCCTCGTCCAGTTCATGTTCCAGTTCGGTATCATCTACCTCGTTAACATCACTGGGGTCATCGGTTTCGCTCATCTCATCGTCTTCATCATCAATTGAGCGCGGCTTGATCGAGCGAGAGAAATAAAGGCCGGCTTCAAAAAGAATCCATACCGGAATGGCCAGCATGGTCTGGGAGAGGATATCCGGGGGTGTCATCAACATGCCGACGACGAAGGCGCCAACGATAATGTAGGGCCGTTTGGTCGCAAGATTCTCGGGCGTGGTCATGCCCATACGCACCATCAGCACTGTTACCACCGGTACCTCGAAAGCAAGGCCAAAAGCAAAAAAGAGCTTCAGCACAAAACTGAGGTAAGCGCTGATGTCAGTCATTACCAACACACCCTCGGGCGCGGTGCTGGTAAAAAACGCAAAGATAAGGGGAAAGACAGCAAAATAGGCAAAAAGAATTCCCAGGTAGAACAACAAGCTGCTGGATACCAGCAAAGGCACCGTGAGGCGTTTCTCGCGTTCATAAAGACCAGGTGCGATAAATGCCCACAACTGGTAGAGCAGATAAGGCATAGCCACCGCAGTGGCAACGGCAAAAGCAAACTTGAAAGGCACGAAAAAAGGCCCGTGCGGCTCGGTGGAGATCATCGAGTTGCCTTCTGGCAAAGCTGCCATCAGCGGCTGGGCCAGATACTCGTACAGCGTATTGGCAAAAGGTGCAGCAATGAAAAACAGCACCAATACCGCTCCTCCGGCGCGCATCAAACGGTCACGCAGCTCCAACAGGTGCGACATGAAAGTCGCGCCCTGTTGATCGGGGCGGTTAGGGGAATCGATCACTGGTCTTTCTGCTTAGCCGGTGTCGGTCTTTTCTGTGGCATCCTGCTGCAAGGTCTTGGCGGATTCCTTGATTGAATCCACCACGTCGCCCATGGCGTCATCGTCGGTAATAGACTGGGCTGCTTTGCTGACATCGTCTTTCACGCTACTGACTTCCTCGCCCAACTTGCGCATATCTGCCAGTTCACTGTCGCGGATTTCGCGATCGATATCCGTTTTGACTTCAGCCACCATGCGTCGGGCCCGACCCACCCACAAACCTGCCGTGCGCGCCGCCCGGGGCAAACGCTCCGGGCCCAGAATCACCAACGCGATTGCCGCGATGATGACGATCTCGAGAAAACCGACATCGAACATAGTGTTGCTTGGTACAGGTATTTAAGCCTTGGTGCTTTCTTTCTCGGACTCTGTCTCTTCACCAGGTTCCGCAGATTCCGCAAGGCTCTCTGGGTCAGCAGGCGATTCTGTCGTCTCAGATGATTCCTCAGCACTCGACGAATCTTTCATGGTGCTGCGAAAACCTTTCACCGCCCCGCCCAGATCAGAACCCAGGTTGCGTAGCTTCTTGGTGCCAAAAAGCAGCAACACGATCACCAGAACGATGAGTAACTGCCAAATACTGATGCCGCCCATTCCCATAACTATCTCCTGTCCTACTCATTGCTGTCGTGCGGGGTGGGGCAAACCCCTTTCCGCACGCGGTGATTGCGACCATACCCATTGGGGAAGAGCCGCCCGTCTTTCAATATATGATAACCGCTTTCAAAAAGCCGTGGGAACTGTCTCAATTTTGAAGGCCGGTGGCCAGCCATCGGCAGTTTCAGTTACCCCCCTCGGTGTAACGCTTTTCCAGTTCTGCAAAAACCTCGGCGGGGTCGATTGAGCACCGCTGCGCTGCGACCATCGTGTGGTACCACAGATCTGCCAGTTCGCCGATCAACGCGGCCCGATCGGTCGATTGGGCTGCCAATACCACCTCTAGCGCCTCTTCACCGACCTTGCGCAGCACCGCCTCTTTGGGGCCCTGTAACAAACGGGCAGTGTACGAATGCTGTGGATCAGCCGTTGCACGCATCGCAATACGTTGTGACAGGCGCTGGACAATATGCGCGTGGTGATCATCCATCCGTCAACTGCTCGCGTACATTTCGCCTGGATCCTTAAGGACCGGGTCTATACTGTGCCAGCCATCCGCGTCCAGGCGCTGGTAAAAACAACTGGCGCGACCGGTATGACAGGCGATGCCGCCGATCTGCTCGATCTGCAGGAGGATGACATCGTTGTCACAGTCCAGACGGATCTCCCTGATCGCCTGCACGTTGCCGGATTCCTCTCCCTTGCGCCAGAGCTTGCTGCGCGAGCGTGACCAGTAGACGCCCCGGTGCGTTAGTGCGGTTTCCCGCAGCGCATCGCGGTTCATCCAGGCAACCATCAGTACGCGCCCCGTGCCTTCTTCCTGGGCAATGGCCGGAACCAACCCATCGGCGGTCCATTTCACAGCATCGAGCCAGTTGTCATCATTCATTGCATATTCACCTCTATTCCACACGCAGCCATGTACTCCTTGGCTTGGCGGATTGTGTACTGGCCAAAATGAAAGATGCTGGCGGCAAGCACGGCATCGGCACCACCCTCCTGGACGCCGCGGGCCAGGTGGCCCAGCTCGCCGACCCCGCCAGATGCGATTACCGGCACCGATACGGCACTGCTGACCGCCCGAGTCAATGCCAGATCGAAGCCATCGCGGGTACCATCACGATCCATGCTGGTCAGCAGGATCTCGCCAGCGCCGCGCTTGGCCATCTGTAGCGCCCAATCTACAGCGTCCAGCCCGGTAGCGTTGCGCCCCCCATGGGTAAAAACTTCCCAGTGATCATCACAGCGTTTGGCATCAATCGCCACCACAATACACTGCGCGCCAAAATGCCGGCTGGCCTCGCTGACAAGCTGCGGGCGATTCACTGCCGCGGTATTGATTGAGACCTTATCGGCCCCGGCGTGCAGCATGCGATGAATATCTGCCACCTCACGGATACCTCCACCGACGGTCAGCGGGATAAACACCTGGGCCGCGACTTCACGCACCACCTCGACCATGGTATCGCGAGCACTGGAACTGGCCGTGATATCCAAAAAGGTGATCTCATCGGCCATCTGTTCGTCGTAGCGGCGCGCGACCTCTACCGGATCACCCGCATCACGGATATCGACAAAACGCACCCCCTTGACTACCCGCCCTTCATCTACATCCAGGCAAGGGATGATTCGTTTCGCCAGTCCCAAAATCAGTCGCCGGGGGCGTTCGCAGCTGAAGCGATTTTCTGGCCCTCGCGAAAATCCAGAGTCCCCTCATAGATCGCACGGCCAGTGATCGCGGCCTCAATTCCTGAATCCTGAACCGCGACCAGTCGATGAATGTCGTCAAGATCGCGAACACCGCCCGAGGCGATTACCGGAATCCGGATAGATTCGGCCAGTTGTGCGGTAGCCTCAATATTGACACCACTTAACATTCCGTCCCGCTCAATATCGGTATAGACAATGGCGGCGACACCATCGTTCTCAAAGTGTTGCGCCATATCGATCACATCATGTCCAGAAAGCTTGGACCAGCCATCAGTCGCAATCAAGCCATCACGCGCATCCAGGCCCACAATCACATGGCCCGGAAACTCGGCACACAGATCGCTGACAAAATGAGGTTCATTCACCGCGCGGGTGCCGATAATGACGAACTGCACTCCCGTATCGAGGTAGGCTTGGACGGTATCTTCATCACGAATGCCCCCGCCCACCTGTAACGGAACGTCGGGGTAACGCTCAGCGATAGCACGAATGACAGCCGAGTTCACCGGGGTGCCGGCCACCGCGCCATCAAGATCCACGATGTGCAGGCGTTGCGCCCCTTGCTCTACCCAGCGCGCTGCGGCACTCATCGGATCCGAATCAAACAGCGTTTCGTCCGCCATATCGCCCTGACGCAGGCGCACGCAGCGACCATCCTTGATATCAATGGCGGGAATCAACAACATGACACAAAAAGTCGGGATTTACGGAATCGGTATCGGCAGGCATTGGCAACGCGAACCCCTGCTCGGGTTTTTAGGGCAAAGCGTATTTTATCGCAACTGGGAAGCTCTGGCTGGCCCCCTTTATCTAATCCCGGATCAGCGCTCAACCTCCCCGTTCCACAATACAAAGTTCTCCAATAATTGAAGCCCCTGATGATGGCTTTTTTCAGGATGAAACTGCACGGCGAATACGTTCTCGCGCGCCACCGCCGAGGTGAACCGTACGCCGTACTCGGTCGTTCCTGCGATATCGACTGGCTCAGCCGCATCGACATAGTAGCTATGCACAAAATAGAACCGGACGTCCTGGTTAATGCCCTGCCACAACGGATGCAAGCAACGCTGCGCCACATTGTTCCACCCCATGTGAGGGACTTTCAACGCGGGGCCGGCACTATCACTCACTGGGGTAAACCGACGCACAGCGCCTGACAAAATACCCAGACCTGTCGTGCCACCATCTTCATCGCTGTGATCAAACAGTGCCTGCAGTCCCAGGCAAATACCCAACACCGGGCGAGACTGAATGACACCGGCAATCACATCGCGCAAACCAGCGCCGCTCAACGCATCCAGCCAGGATCCTATGGCACCCTGCCCGGGCAGAACCACATGAGTGGCATCACTGATGCGAGCGTGTTCTGCGGTAACCGAAACCCTGGCACCGGGGGCAACTTTTTCAAGCGCCTTGGCTACCGAATGTAGATTGCCGGTACC
>JABINT010000044.1 GCA_018698075.1 Acidiferrobacteraceae bacterium | reverse complement strand
GGCACGATCAAAAAGAACAACGCCCAGCGCCGCAATGTGGCAGATACTTTGAAGGCAAGGGCAAACGAACAAGGGAAAGCCAGTATGGTCGTGGTTATGGTAGCGATCATTGCATAGGCGAGTGTTCTCCAGTAGGTATCCCAGAAATATCCCTTAGAGTACATTTTGGTCCAATTTACTGTATCCCACCCCGGCACCATCCGATAGTTTTTTACGAGCCAGAAACTCATAACGACAAGGAAAATCAGCGGGAAAACAAAGAAAACCAACTGCCAAATAACGATGGGCATCGACCAGGTCAAGCCGTACAAGGTCACTGTGCGACGCTTTGGAAGATGCGGCACAGTGTTTTGGCCGATAAGTAGAGTCAAAAGCGCGGATTCAGGGGCATTGAAGGAGTATCAAAGCACAAGGAAAAAAGCCGGCCCTGAAGGGCCGGCTTCCATTGCCCATGTCTAGGCGTTTTTGTATTCAGACCAGAAGTCGTTCCAGTCCTCAAGAGATTGCTGGACAGGAGTGTCTCGAAAATGGATACGCCCTTCTCGCAGGTCGTCTATGCAATTGGGACCATCAAGCACCATCCGTTGGCGTTTAGCTTCAGCCGGGTTAGCCTCGTTTATTGCTGTCCAACCAGATTTGTATGGCGACATTCCAGGATACGCGCCCATCTGAATCGAGCGGACCTGACCTTTAGGTGATGTGATATAGCGGATAAATTCTTTGGCCAGGTCTTGCTTGTTTGAGCCCTTACCGACCGAGTATGACTCGGTCCACTGAATACCGCCTTGCTTGGGAATTACCGAGTCCACTGGCGAGCCATCTTTTCGCACGATGCCAGTAATCCAGTCGCCAATTCCACACATCGCGTGAACTTGGCCATTTTTTAAGGAGGCAAAAGTTCCGCCATAGTCAAAGTAGCCGGCTACTTGAGGTTTCAGGGACAAAGTAGTTTCCTGGAGTTTGGCCCACTCAGCACTGCCGATATCGAACGGGGACGGTTTGTTATTGCCATCCCGCAGGCTGAGACAGCCAAGATTAGGTAGATGCCAATCGAAGTGCCCGACTTTCCCTTTGAGCTTGGGGTCCCATAGGATGTTGTAGTCCATGGCCTCTTGATGGCTGATGATTTCGGTATTAAAAGATACCCCAAGGTAACCGAAGCGGACAATGACCGAGTACAGACTGTCGCCGCTCCAATGTGCAGCAAAATGAGAGTATTCATCGAAAAGGTCGTCCATGTGATACTCATTGGGGTCCATGGGTTCGATATATCCGGCCTCATTCAATAATCGGACGAATTCTCCATCTGAGAGGATAAGGTCGTAGGTTCCGGGTGGGGACTGGGAAATGAGCGCAAGCATGTTGTCGCCACCGGCATAGTACTTGGCCTTAATCTTGACGTTATGCATGGCTTCGAATTCTTCGACCATGTCGGGTTCGCCGTGACCGTACCAGGCTATCATGTTCAGTTCTGTCGCGGCATTGGCCCGTGGGGGCACCAAGATTAGTGGCACGCTAAGCGCGCTCGCCGCAGTCGCATAGCCTGCTCCTTGGATAATTTTCCGTCGACCGAGATCCGGTTTGGTGTGCGACTTCGTAGTGTTCTTTGATTTTTTTGTCATGATTACCTCCTTTGGTTTCATTGAGATGCGGTTTCCCGACTTGGCTCGCGGGTGAAACCCGCTCTATAGGCTGACGACTTTAAAATATTGTGCAGCTGACTGAGGGCAAGCGAGGCAGACCTGCTTGACAGAGTATTGCGGGCAAAAAGACCTATTTGAATTTGCCGCATCAGTCCGAACTCTTTTTCATTATTAAGAACCCGCATCTTTGGTGAAACGGTTGGATATGTCAATGCACTAACGCCTAGATTATTTTCTACGGCCTCTTGCAGACCTTGAATGAAGGGACTCTCAAACGCCACATTCCACGGCACGTTGTGACGGGCCAGGTTTTCAACCATTCGCGTGCGATATTCGCAACCTTCTGGGTGGACTATTAGGGGGATTGAGGTATTAGTGGGAACAGCGAAATGCTTGCCGCAGACCCAGATGGGGTTTATGGACAGCGAGTCAATTCGGTATTCAGGCAATGAGCTCTGATCGATGGCTACCATGATATCGAGCTCTCCTTTAGCAAATAGTTCGGTAATCTCCGAAGAGAGGCCGCATCGATACTCAACTCGAAAATTTGGATTTTTTCGAGCCAGACTCATCAAGGACGACTGTAATGCCTGAGTGGCAAAATCGGTTGGCAGGCCAATTCGAACAGTCAGGTCGGTCATCCGCTGGGCAGTCAAGCAAGACAGTTCGGCATGAAGTGTGAGAATTTGTCGAGCATAGGCCACGACTTGTGTGCCCAAAGGGGTTAGGGCTAAACGCTTCTTATCTCGGGCGATTAACTTGCCTTGCATCGCTTCCAGGCGTTGGATATGAACGCTGATAGTAGGCTGTGAGCAGCCTAGGACTTTGGCGGCACGGGTGTAGCCATGGCAGTCGACCACTGTCACAAAACTGCGAAGCCAGTTGGTGGGAATCTCTTCTCCTATCATGATCAGTAAATGTAATGAAATCTGTCAAATAATCAAGTATATTAATAATTCGTTAGAGCTATGAAGTTAATTCAGAAGATGAATCGGACAGATTTTCGAAAGAATTTCAAGACTTTAGGCCCCGTTATCTTGCCGGTAATTCACGTCGTAGATGAAGGCCAAACCAAGCGGAATATTCAAATAGCCCTAAGCTGCGGGGCCTCTGGGGTATTTCTGATTAACCACGATTTTGAAATAGACCAGCTTTTGCCGATTATCAGGACATGCCGAGCAAGTTTTCCGAGCTTATGGATGGGGGTCAACTTCCTAGGCGTCACCGGACTAAAAGCATTTGGGGTGCTTGGGGAATTAGCGAACAAGGGAACACTGGTCGACGCCTATTGGGCAGATGATGCCTGTATAAACGAGCGCGTTGCGGTTCAGCAGGATGCAAAGGCGATCTCCCAGGCCCGCGTCGACTCCGGGTGGGATGGAATGTATTTTGGTGGCACCGCCTTTAAGAAACAAAGGCCCGTAGATCCCCAGCACTGGCAACAATCAGCCCGAATTGCAGCCGGGTATATGGATGTTGTGACAACCTCGGGAGTTGCAACGGGAAAACCGGCTGCCAGGGACAAAATAAGTGACTTTAGGCTGGGCGTAGATATCTCGCCCTTAGCCGTGGCGTCAGGTGTGACGCCTGACAATTTCATTGACTACGCCGATGAGGTCGACGTCGTGCTCGTTGCAACAGGCATCAATTATCGTGGGGATTTTTACAACATTGATCCCAAACGGTTGACGGAATTGGTAAACCACTCGCGTATGAAAGGGAGCAAGGATTTAAAGAGCACAGAAACGGGTTCCAGTCTGGACTCAGACTGGTATTTGCGCAACATGGCACCGAATGTCAAAGATCCCGCGATGGCCTGGCTGGACCCCTCATCAGCTTATGTTAATGCCAAGGCGTTTCACTCTATGCTCGACACACTGTGCCGACCATTCGAGTCAAGTCGGGTTGACGTAGTGGCCGGGATCGATGCGGCGGGTTATGTGCTTGGCGCCGCAATGGCGGATCGGCTAGGAGCCGGTTTCCTCACGATCCGCAAGGCCGGAAAACTGCCGGTGCCAACCGACGAGGTCGACTTTGTTAACTACACCGGTCGTGCGCAACAAATGGAGCTGCGAAAACCAGCCTTCAAAGAAGGTGCGCATGTGTTACTGGTTGACCAGTGGGTGGAGACCGGTGGAACCATGGGCGCAGGTATTGAACTGATTGAAAAACAAGGTGGCAAGATCGCTGGGATTGCCTCGATCTGTATTGAGGAAAGCCCCGCAGGACAGATGCTACGAGAACGCTATCTCTGCGCGACCTGTGTGCAGCCCGGGTCAGCGTACCAGATTCAGTGCAACAACAAAAAGATGGAGTTTTTTGATAACTTTAACTGGGAGAGCATCTTGCCATGACAGGCCAAGCAGGCGAAAGGCCGCACACGCTCACATTGGAAAATGGTACACCGCCAAAGCCCACTTTCAGCGATGATGAAATGACTCGCCGTTGCACCGCGTTGCGGGCAGAGATGGCGGCTCTGGATCTTCAGGCCACTGTTTTAACGTCGATGCACTGCGTTAATTATTTCGCAGATTTCGTATACACCGCCTTTGGGCGAAATTATGGGTGCGTCATAACCCAGGAGCGCTTGAGCACGATCAGTGCCAACATCGACGGCGGCCAACCCTGGCGCCAGACTTTTGGGCACGACAACCTGGTGTATACCGACTGGCACAAGGATAATTTTTTCGTCGCGGTGCAACAGTTGGTGGGATCTGTAAAACGAGTCGGAATTGAATCGGATCACCTGACCTTGCAGAACCATGCAAAGCTTCAGCAAGCGCTACCGGGCGTCGAGCTTGTAGACCTTTCTGGCAAAGCGATGCAGTTGCGGATGCGTAAATCAGCAGAGGAACTGGCATTGATCCGAGAGGGCGCGCGTATTTGCGATCTGGGAGGCGCGGCTGTGGTCGATGCTCTGGCCGAGGACGTGCCGGAGTTTGAGATAGCCATACAGTCAAATCGCGCCATGATTCGGGAGATTGCCAAAAGTTTTCCGCATACCGAAATCATGGATACCTGGACCTGGTTGCAGTCGGGCGTTAATACTGATGGCGCCCACAATCCGTTGACAACACGCCGAGTGCAAAAGGGCGACATCCTCAGTCTCAATACCTTTGCCATGATTTCGGGCTACTACCAGGCGCTCGAGCGGACTCTCTTTCTTGGGTTTTGCGACCCTCGCTCATTGGCATTATGGGAGATTAACTGCGAGGTGCATCAGCGCGGTTTGGAACTGATCGCACCTGGTGTTCGATGTTGCGATATTGCCGAAAAATTAAACGTGATATACGAAAAAAACGATCTTTTGGAGTATCGTACTTTTGGCTATGGGCATTCGTTTGGAACGCTCTCTCACTATTACGGCCGCGAGGCGGGCCTCGAACTTCGCGAGGACGTAGACACTGTGCTTGAGCCGGGAATGGTTGTCTCTATGGAACCGATGATCATGATGCCTGAGGGTAACGCTGGCGCGGGTGGATATCGCGAGCATGACATTTTGATTATCGGAGAAAAAGGCGCAGAAAATATTACCGGGTTTCCGTTTGGGCCGGAGCACAACATTATTCCCTGCTAGGCCCTCGCTGCTAGATCCAGCATGTGCTTAGCGCGTCATAAGATTCACGGAACTCGTTTATTCACCACTACGGCAAGTTCTTGAGTCTGGGCTGGATCAAATGGGTTGGTCATCCCGAGTAGATCACCCGAGGATTTCATTGCATTGCCGGAGCGTGAGATATGTACACCCACTACAAGTTGCCGGTGGCTCAAAAGCGAGCCCCCGGTCATCACGGTTGCCCGGTCATCCAAGGTGATTTGTCTCGGCAGGGGCAGCGCCGATAATTTTCGGGCAGCCACAGGCATCGGTGGGCCGTCTGGCGCTCGTGCGTAAAGGAACAACGTATCTTCAGAGGTCACACTGCCTAGCAGATCGGGGGTTATCGATACTGCGATCCGTAGCGGCTCAGTCATCTGGGTCTGATTTTTCTGCACCTCGGCACTGGCACGACCTATCATGACTCGTACTTCACTTAGTAATTCGGGCTGATCAATCACGAGGGGTTCCAGGCGCCGCCAGAAGGCCAGGGCCTGACCCGGCTCGCCGCGCTCCTCAGCCGCAATTCCGGCTAGCCACAGGCCCTGAATCTGTTGTGGATCGAGCGCGAGCGCCTGTGTTATTAGCTGGGTGGCCTGGCCGGCCAGTGATCCATTATTGGACATGGCAAGTGCATCCGCGAGGCGAACCAGGAACTCCGGATTCCTCGGTTCGAGTTGCCCTAAGCGCTCGTAGGCCGTTACCGCTTCAGCGTAACGGCCAGTGCTCATCAGCGCATTGGCGAGCAGGGTCCAGCCACGCACATCGTCAGGCCGCTCTAACAGGCGTTCGCGAAGTTTGGAGAGCATCGCATCGACATCAGTCGCTGCGGGTTGGGCCGACGTTAGTTGTTGTCCCGCTAATACCGGACTGGGGTCGAGGGCGCCCGGATTACCCAGAAACAGATAAAGCCCCAAGGCCGCTAATGGCATGAGGACCGCAAGCAGCGTCGCGGTAACCGGTGCAGGTGTTCTGATTGGGGCGGATGCTGTATCTTGGTTGTGCTCAAGATCGCTCAGCAGGTTGATTTCGAGTTCGGCTCGGGCCTGATCGTAGTCAGCCTCACTGAGAACGTCTTCTTGAAGCTCGCGGCGTAGTTCACGCTCGCGCTCACGGGCAATCCCGATATTGACCGAAGAGCGGGATTGTGAAGGGTGGGTTTGGCGGTGCAACAGAGCCGGCGCCAGCAATGCAATCGCCAAAGCGATTAAAGCTGAGGCCGCTAGCCAGGGGATGATCAAGAGTGATCACCTGGATCGAGCAGTTTCGCTGCGCGGGACCGTTGCTCGCGGCTAAGGGGCTCGTCAACGACCCTGCGCCTTCTTAAGGTATAAAAAAAGACGGCCAGAGCGATCAGAAGAAAGATGAGCGGTGCTGCCCAAAGCAGGGCGGTGCGCCCCCGCAAGGGCGGACGGTAGAGCACAAAGTCACCGTATCGAGTCACCATAAAATCGACTATCTCGGCGTCGCTGGTGCCCGAGCGAATCATTTGATACGTTTTTGCGCGAAGGTCTTTGGCCAGATCAGCGTTTGAATCTGCCAAGTTTTGATTCTGACAGACCAGGCACCGTAGCTGGCCGATCATCTTTTGATAGCGGCTTTCCTCGCCAGCGGTTTCAAATTCCAGACTTTCTATAGCCGCAAGGCTGGGCAGGCTGAGCCCAAGGAGCACAACTGTGGCGAGCGAAGCGATGGCGCGCACAGGGAGCATACTTGAGTCAGGCGCTTGGTTGCGGCTGATCTGCCGGTCCAAGCGAAAGTTTGCGCGCGGCTAACGTTCGGTAACGCCGATCAGTGGCCGAAAGGCCGCCACCGATCACCATGATCAAGGGCCCCAGCCAGATCCAGCGCACGAAGGGCTTGTAGTACAAACGTACCGCCCAGCTTTTACCGTCGCCCAATGGTTCACCCAGTGCGACGTACAGATCACGGGTAAAGCCGGCATCGATAGCGGCTTCGGTCATAGGCATCTGCTGCACAAGATAGACCCGTTTTTCAGGACGCAGCACCGCTGTGACTGCGCCGTTTTTGAGCACAGTAATGGTGCCGGTCTGAGCTAGGTAGTTGGGCCCTGGAATTTCTTCGACGCCATCGAACCTAAAGGAATATCGACCAATCGGGTAAGTATCGCCTTGTGCCATTCGTATATCTTTTTCAACCGAGTACGCCGAGGTAAAGGAAATGCCAATGACGAAGACGCCCAGTCCGAGGTGAGCGGTGGTCATACCCCAGAGCGAGCGCGGGGTCTGAGATAAAGATAACCAGCGCCGAGTGGGTCTTGTGCGTAACCACAACCCGTACAACGCGGCCAGAATAGTCCAGATTCCCAGCACACCCCCCACGGCAGCACCCATAGAATAGTGACTCATCGTGATTGGCCATGCCAGTCCCAAGACGACGGCAACACCAAACATCGGCCCCAGCGCGCGCAGCAGCCGGATCAGGTTGTCCCTTTTCCAGCGGGAGAGCGCACCAAAACCGACCAGCAACGCGAGCGGTGCCGCGAGCGGAACAAAAACCGAATTGAAGTAAGGGGGGCCAACAGATATCTTGCCCAGACCGAGTGCATCGATCACCAGGGGGTAAAGTGTGCCCAGCAGAATTGTCGCCGCCGCTACCACCAGCAAAACATTATTTAATAACAGGCCAGCCTCGCGTGATACGGTCTCAAAGCCGCCGATGCTGCGGATCGCCGGCGCCCGCCAGGCGTAAAGTGCCAGGGAACCACCAATAACCAGTCCTAGAAAAATCAGAATAAAAAGACCGCGCGCGGGATCAGTGGCAAAGGCATGTACCGATGTCAGGACACCGGAACGCACCAGGAAGGTACCCAGTAGGGATAGGGAAAAGCTGAACACGGCAAGCAGCACTGTCCAGGCCTTGAAGACGCCACGTTTCTCGGTGGCCGCCAGCGAGTGGATTAACGCTGTGCCAACCAACCAGGGCATGAATGACGCATTTTCGACCGGATCCCAAAACCACCACCCGCCCCAGCCCAGTTCGTAGTAGGCCCACCAGCTTCCAAGAGCAATTCCCGCCGTCAAAAAACTCCAAGCCGCGAGCGTCCAAGGTCGAGACCAGCGAGCCCAGGCCGAGTCGAGTCGGCCGCCAAGCAGTGCGGCAATGGCAAACGCAAAAGCCACAGAAAAACCAACGTAGCCCAGATACAACATAGGCGGGTGAATGGCGAGGCCCGGATCCTGGAGTAGCGGGTTTAGATCGCGCCCATCCAGCGCTGGGGGAAATTGCCGCTCGAATGGGTTGGAAGTCAGGAGAATAAAAAGAAGAAAGCCAACACTGATCAGGCCCATAACGCCGAGCACTCGAGCTACCATGGTGTCGGGAATGCTTCGGCTGAACCATGCTACCGCCCCGGACCATAGTCCCAGTATCAGCGCCCATAACAGCAACGAACCTTCGTGTGCGCCCCAGACTCCGGAGATCAGGTAGATCAGAGGCAGTTTGGAGTTGGAGTTATTGGCAACGTAAGCAACACTGAAGTCATGGGTAATGAATGAAGTGGTAAGGCACGCATAAGCCAGCAATACAAACAACAGCTGAGCCGTAGCTGCTGGCCGGGCCAGCGCGATCCAAGCCAGTATGCCGCGACTGGCTCCAATGATAGGTAGCACGCTTTGTATCAGCGCAACCAACAGAGCCAGTATCAGTGCAAACACCCCAATTTCTGGTATCACTGTAGCCCCATTGCCTGGGCTTTTTGAAGAGCCTCATCTACTTCGGGAGGCATATAGTTCTCATCATGTTTGGCCAGAACCTGGCTGGCCACAAAGGTGCCGTCTTCGCCTAGCGATCCCTGCGCGACTATTCCCTGGCCTTCACTAAAAAGATCCGGGAGAATGCCGGTGTAGGCAACCGTGACCGTGTGCGCGGTATCGGTTAGATCAAAGCGTATCGACAGATCTTCAGCGGCGCGTTGGACACTTCCGGCGACCACCATGCCGCCAAGACGAAAGGGCGTATTTTGAGGCGCTTCGCCTGTGGCCACCTGGGTTGGACTGAAGAAAAGATTGATGTTTTCGCGAAGAGCCAGCAGGGCTAATGTGGCAGCGAGAATCACGCCGGCAAGAAGCAAGCCAACCAGAACGACGCGTTGCCGGCGTCTTGGCCTCATGTGATCTGACTCCGGTTGCGCTGCATTGCGATCAGCTCAAGCTCGCGAGTCAGTTGTCGGTGGCGTCGAAGTGGTAGTACCACCGCAAGACTGAGCACCAAAACCGTTGCCCCGTAGGCCGGCCAAACGAAGAGCGCGTACCCGCCCATAGCAAGGAACTCGAGCATATTTAAGATGGGGCGAGCATTTTGGTTACCCAGGCGGAACGCCGCTCCGAATCGAGAATTTCAGTTCGAACCCGCGCAAACAATGCGACCAGGTAGTGCAACTGGAAGGCGATGGCCATCAGCAATAAAGGGATCAGCATGCTGGTCGCGATAGAGGGCGTATCGAATTTGGTGACTGTCGGGCCCTGGTGCAAGGTGCTCCACCATTCGACAGAAAAATGAATGATAGGCAGGTTGACGACGCCAACCAAAGCTAAAACCGCGCCGGCGCGTGCAGCAGTACGGCGATCATCGATGGCAGATTGTAGCGCCATGTAACCCAGGTATAAAAACAAAAGGACAAGTTCTGAAGTGAGCCTTGCATCCCATATCCACCACGTGCCCCACATGGGTTTGCCCCATAGGGACCCCGTCAGTAATGCCAGAAACGTGTAGGCTGCGCCAATGGGTGCACTCGCGCGTGCGACAGCTTGGGCGAGCTTCATCCGCCAGATCAATCCGATGCCCCCGCTGATGGCGAGTATCAGGTATACAAACATCGACATCCAGGCGGCAGGCACGTGAATATAAATGATCCGGTAACTCTCACCTTGTTGGTAATCAGTAGGGGCCAGAACCAGCCCACCGTAGAGTCCCGCGGCAAAACACAGGGCGCAAAGAGCGCCGACCCAGGGTAATAGTTTTCCGACCAGGTTGTAAAAGAAAGGGGGCGATCCGAGCTGATGAAAGCGCCGACTCCAGATGGATCGAGGGCGATTACCCGTCGGCAGGTCACTTTGAGGGGGAGTCATGAGTAAATTTCAGGGCAGTGTGATGCGCTGTCAGCGGGTCTTTGTATCCGCGTCGCGGCAACTTTCAGAACAAGCTTCCGCAGGCCAGGGGCGATTTTAATCGACAGTACGCGTCTGGGTCATCATTTTCCCTGGAATTGGGTTGGCTTTGCCCTGAAAATGGGTCTGAAATTTACGGTAAGCCTATTGTTGAACGCCCGAATACCGCGAACGCGGCCAGGAGTCGTCATACTGGGCATCCTTCGCCCCAGTAATTCTTTCCAAAACAAGATAACGAGATAGACAAGCGCGAGAGATGTTTGATCTACTGGACCCAAGACGGCTGTCCCTTGCTGTTGAAAGTTTGTTAGTACAGCCAGCGACGACCGTACCTTGCTTGTCGGCGCAAGAGTGCGATCGGTTGGCGGTATTAGCGGATCAGCTAACCTACCGCTCGGCGGCTCCGGTGATGGGCACCGAGGATGCTCTGGTGTACCAGGATTTCGAGCTTAATTACTCGCTCCCCCCAAATCACCCATTCTGGAAACTTGCCACGACACTTGAAGAGCTGATGTCATTGGCACTGACGAAGATTTCAGCAAAATGGGTGTCGCCGGCGACTTACACGATTAACGACTTGATTGTTCAGCGCTACCCTCCCGGCTGCAAAGGCATCACACCGCATCGCGACCATCTGGCGTATCGAATAATTATCGCTATTTTGCTCATCAGCGGCGATGGCGAGTTCAGAATTCATAGATCGCGTGGCGAACCCGAGGGCCAAGTTATCCGCTTTCGTCCGGGTGACTTGTTAGTGATGGGCGCCCCTGGCATTTTTGCAGGGTTTTTGCGACCTTTCCACTGCGTTGCCGGGATATCCCGGCTGCGCCGAACGATCGGTATGCGCTACGATAGCCGGCTCATCCAGGCTGTGGGCTGATTCAGGAGTGTCGCCGAAGCCATTAACACTCCTTTGTTTTCGTCAGACGTCCTCTGGCATATCTACTGGACTTTGACATAATCACCCGGGATCAGGATAAGAATTCAATACGGTTCTTGCCAAGCCGAGTATAAGGAGAGTCAAGAAGATGAATGAGTGCAATTCCAATACAAAGCGGCTACACGCAAAGATGTCGTGCGCGGCCAAAGCGGGTGGAGATATGTTTGTCGAAGGGTTTCACTATCTCGCCCTTTTTGCCATAGGCGGTAGTATCGTGTGGGCAGCCGTTTTAGCGTTTATTCATATGGTTGATCAGGGCGGAGCATCCATCGAGGATATCCTGCTGCTTTTTATCTACCTCGAGCTCGGCGCGATGGTAGGAATATATTTTAAGACCAACCATATGCCAGTACGCTTCCTGATTTACATCGCCATGACCGCGCTGACGCGAATGATGATCGGACATATCCAGATAGAGCACACTCCCGATCGGGGAATAATTTTAATTTCCGGGGCGATATTACTGCTTGCATTGGCAACCCTGGTCATTCGTTATGGCTCTTCGCGTCTGCCAGCTCCGCATTTACCCGAGGAGAGTAGTTGATATGCGGGATTTAAATATTCCACGGACCCCGTCGGCTTATGATTATCCGTTGCTGATTGGTCACCTGCTTTCCACTTTGGAAGTGAGTCATCCGCACCAGCAAATTGTATATTCCGATCAGCGACGGATCAGTTATCTTGAATTTCATGAGCGGGTAAAGCGCCTGGCCAATGCTCTGGTCGATCTTGGGGTTCAGCCAGGCGACACCGTTGCGGTGATGGATTGGGATAGTCACCGCTACCTTGAGTGCTTCTTCGCGGTGCCAATGATCGGCGCGGTGCTGCACACGATCAATATTCGTCTTTCTCCAGAGCAGATCCTGTACACGGTCAACCATGCTGCCGATACTGTGCTGATGGTGCACGACGATTTTCTGGAACTGGCGACAGGCCTTGCCGGGCAGGCGGCTTCGGTCAAGTACTGGGTTCGCCTTTGCGATGACACCGCGTCAGTGGCAAAGGGAAAAACCGATATCAATTTTGCCGGGGAATATGAGTCTCTTCTGGACTCGGCATCACCACTTCATGATACGCGTGACTTTGACGAGAACATCAGAGCAACGACCTTTTACACCACTGGCACAACTGGCCGCCCCAAAGGGGTTTACTTCAGCCAGCGACAACTGGTGCTTCATACCCTCGGGCTGGGAATTGCCCTGTCCAGCAACCCCGAGCAGGGTCGGCTGCATGCAAGTGATGTGTACATGCCAATTACGCCGATGTTTCACGTTCATGCGTGGGGCGTCCCTTATTTAGTCACTTTGTTGGGGGTCAAGCAGGTGTACCCGGGGCGTTACGAGCCGGCAAAGCTGCTGCAACTGATTCAAGATGAAGGGGTGACTTTTTCGCACTGCGTTCCAACAATTATGCACATGTTGCTGAGTGACCCCATGGCCGAGAAGGTCGATCTTAGCCAATGGAAAGTCATTATCGGCGGCTCGGCTTTGTCACCAGCTTTGGCGCAGCGTGCGCGCGACCTTGGAATCGATGTCTTTGGCGGCTACGGGATGTCAGAGACCGGCCCTGTGTTGACCCTGGCGCAGATCAAGGGGTCGGCTGAGGAACTCAATTCTGACGAGGCTCTGACATATCGTTGCAAGGGCGGACGCCCGGTACCGATGGTAGAGCTAAAGATTGTTGATCCGGATTTTAGGGAGCAGCCCCACGATGGCGTAACGACAGGCGAGGTTGTGGTTCGCGCACCGTGGTTAACCCAGGGGTATCTCAATGACCCCGAGCGCTCCGAAGAGTTATGGACCAACGGCTATCTACATACCGGGGACATCGGACACATCGATGCCAAAGGGTACCTCAAAATTACAGATCGTCTGAAAGATGTAATCAAAAGCGGAGGGGAGTGGATATCTTCATTGGAATTGGAAGACCTGGCATTGGGAGCCCCGAGCGTAAGCGAAGCCGCGGTGATCGGTGTTGTCGATGAAAAATGGGGCGAACGCCCGTTGGTCCTTGTTGTTGGGAAAGAAACTGAGATCGATTGCAGCGAGGTTGCTGCGCGATTCGCTCAGGCTGCCAAGGCAGGTGTTATCAGTGAGTGGGCGGTGCCAGAGCGCATCGAACAGGTTGACGCGATACCCAAAACCAGCGTCGGAAAGATCGATAAAAAACGCCTGCGGGAACAGTTCGGGTAATCCGGGAATAAGCGGCACAACGGCATTGTCACAGGTAACCTAGGCAGATACACTGGGAGCCCCATGGGCCAGAAAAACAAGGGGGTGATCTAATGTCTAGTGATATAGGATTCGTCACAGTGAACGTTGGTGTGCGCAGGTGTTCCGGGAGCAGTCTTTCGGGCTAAGTGCGACACCCTGTCCGGTGACAGTGAACACTGTGGCAGCCAATCACGACGCCCCGCTCAGCGGGGCGTTTTTGGTTTCAGGGTAGCACTGCTTGCTCGATTAACTCCCCGTACTCCCGCATCACTTCAACGAAAATGTTTTTGAAGGTCTCAAGCATTTCGTCCGAGGCCGCAAGCGATAAGTTGATCATGCCACGCCGGGCGTGAAACTGACCCCTCGCCATCATCGACAGATGTATCAGCTCGTACAGTTCGGCCGGAATACGATGCAGGTCGTAGGGAGCGCGCGGCGCTTCGTCGCAAAAATGAAAAGCCATCATCGATCCCTTGCCGGTAATGTGAATCGGTAACCCAAGACTATGAATTGAATCTGCAAGTCTCGTGCGAAAGGTGTCACCATGCACCAGGAACGCATCCGACTCCTTGGGCCCAAAAATGTTGTTCAGTCCGGCAAATCCCGCAGACAGACTCAAGGTATTGTTGTTGAATGTCCCCGCATGCGGCCATGCGCCGGCACGTGCAGGGTCAAAGCGATCGAGAATATCCGCACGGCCACCAAAAGCTCCAAAACTCAACCCGCCGCCCAGGTATTTGCCGAAGGTAACGAGGTCAGGGGTAATGCCGTATAAGCCGTGTAGCCCGCTTGCCCCCAGACGAGAGGTCATGACTTCATCAAATATCAACAATGCTCCGGTCTGCTCGGTCAGATGACGCAAACTGGTTAAAAATTCAGGGTCGGCAGGAATGCAGCCACCAGCGCCGATCATGGGCTCAACCAGAACGCCGGCCAGTTTGCTGTCAAGGTTAAGAATCTGCTGTTTTGCGGACTCGAGGTTATTGAAGGTCATTCGGTGCGTGGGAAACGGTAAATTGAGCGGACTATTGCCGGCAAAAGCGAGTACCGACCCATGATAACTGCCGTTTACAACCAGGATATCCGTGCGCTCGGTAAAGGCCCGCGCGGCACTTAATGCAAGCACGTTCGACTCGGTGCCAGAATTGCAAAAACGTAAACGTTCAACCGCGGCAAAACGCGAACACATTAACTGTGCAAATTTTGATTCGACCGCATTAGGGCCGCCGAAAGTGAGACCGTTTGCGAGGGCTTTGGTTATGGCATCGACAATGACCGGGTGACTGTGCCCGTAGAGCCCGGCTGTGTACTCGCCCAGAAAATCCTGGTAGTGATGACCATCAATATCTTCAACTTGCGCGCCTTTTGCGCGGGCGATGGTTACCGGAAAAGGGGAGTAATGTAATACGCTGCGGGTATTGGCCCCGGGTAGTGAAGCTTTGGTTTTCTCAAAAAGTGCAAAACTCTTGGGATTAGCCTTTGCATACTGCGCTCGCGCCTCGGCAGAGCGAGTCATAAGTTCCGTCCCGGCCAGGTGCTGGCCCTGAGCTATGCTGTTACCACTATCGGCCATACAATGAATAATACAATGTAAGCGCCATGCAGCCGACGAATAATAAAACTCCAAATACCCGCCAGATGGGGTTGTAGTGATCAGAAAAAAGCCGAGTCTGTTTCAACCAGGCGGATGATTTTTGGAATGCCACTGGCGCGTTGTCTGTTAAGGGTGTGGATTGGTTAGAACAGGTGCTTGGGGGCGGTAAACTGAGTCTTGGGGTCCCGTCGTCTTAAGAGTGCTGCCAACCTATTTTGTTCGGGAGGGCTACAATCCATTATGCACTTCTAGATCCCCAATTACAGGCAATAAACGCCGGACCTCGCAAAAGACGGCGTTTATTCTTCCTATACCCTTTAATGCTCCCTAGCGTAAGCGCCAGGCCTGAGTTTTTAGTAGCAGGTTCCGTGATAGAAACAGGTGAATCAGGCGAGCGACAACATTGGTATAAAAAATCATCATGCCCATTGCAGCCGCAGGGGCAACATCACCGGCATCATCCATATTCAGCACAGCAATTGCCGCCAGTGTTGTATCGGGAGAATACAAAAATATGACCGCCGAAACAGTCGTCATTGCATTGACGAACAGGTAGATCGAAATATCCAGTATTGCCGGTAGACAAACCGGCACGGTAACACTCGAAACCAATCGGTAAAATGGTTGCTTTAGGGACGAGGCGACGGCCTCGAACTCCCTGTCCATTTGCTTCAAAGCAGTGACAGCGGTGAGATGTGAGACCGTGTAAAAGTGAGTTACGGTACACACCACCAGGATTCCCATGGTTGCGTATAAGCCATTCAGCGGGTTTGCCGGGTCGTTAAAGAAGAAGATGTAGGCCAGACCTAGAACCAGGCCGGGAATGGCCATCGGCATCATCGCCAGGAACTGGAACGCCGATCGGGTAGCAAAAAATCCATTGGTTTTTTCAACCACATAGGCCCCGGCAAAAACAATTATTGTGCCCGCGATTGCGGTATAAATACCCAGCTGAATCGAATGAGAATACGAAGCCCAGCCGCCGCCGTCCATCACATTAAAATCATAGTTAACCAGACTCAGACTTAATTGGTATGGCCAGAATTTGATCAGCGCGGCGTACTGACAAATGGCAATCAGTCCAACGATGAATATTCCTACTACCACGCAGTAGGAAAGACAGATTAAATCAAATCGTTTATGTGGCTTTGCCTCAAATGGTACCGAGCGCGCCGACAGCTGGGCGACCTGCCGTTTTTGTACGTAGCGATCAATGGAAAACGCAAATAACGCTGGAATCAACAGCACGACCGAGACAACCGCACCCATTTCAAAGTTTTGCTGGCCTATGACCTGTTTATAAATATCCACCGCGAGCATGTTGTACTGTCCACCGATGACTTTTGGTAAGCCAAAGTCGGTGATGACCAGGTTGAAAACAACAAATGCTGCCGAAATTAAACCATAACGTGCGCCAGGGATGGTGACTGTCCAGAAGGTCTTCCAGCGACTGGCGCGAAGCGATACGGCGGCTTCATAGAGCCTCGAATCCGAGATAGCCAGTGCCGTGGTAATTATAATCAGTGCATGCGGAAAGGTAAAAAACACCGACCCGATCACGATTCCGATTGGGCCATAGATGGATTCGCCAAATAACAATCCTTTAATCATGCCCTGATTGCCAAATAGATAAACCAGGGCAATACCGGGCAACAGGGATGGCACCAGTATCGGCGCCATCGCGATCAACCGGAATAGGCCTTTGAAACGCATCTTGCTGCGATTCAATGCATAAGCGAAACCGAATGCCAGGCAAACAGTGATTATGGTGCTGAGTGTGGCGATAAACAGTGAATTTTCAATGGATCGGAAAAGCGCGGGCGTCGAGAAATACACACGGAAGTTGTCCAACCCTGTCGCAGAGGATGGGCGCAGGACGATACGCCTGAACTTGTTTGATTCGAACTCGTGCCACTCGGTATCGGCGATACGTGTGCTGCCGACCAGAAAAGAACTCTCGGCCCTGATTTGACGCAGCCGGTATTTGGTCGTACTGCGGAAACTGAAGTCAGGAAAAAAAACAGTTGCCGCCAGGCGTCCGTCAGAACTGGTTGCGAGTTCTTCAAGCTTAACCACCTGAAGATCTTCATTGAGTGCCTGGGCCGTGACGGGATCACTCCAGCCCGCGCCTTTATCGACCTGAAACTCAAAATTATTCAAATCGAATGAATAGGTCGAAAAGGACTTCGACAACATCGCATAAAGCGGAAATGCCAGTGCCACAATCAGGTACAGGCCGATGACCAGCATGAAGCCGATCATGGTGCGATCGTCCTTACTGGTTTTAGGGCGGATTACCGGCGCGCTGTCAGTGACTGGCATTTCGGCCGTGTTAGACATCAAACTGTATTAGTGTTGGGTGGGAATACCCTTAGCTGATCTGACTGGAACTCTACGCTAATGGTTTTGCCTATCTCCACAGTCATGTGTCGTACCGCGTTAATAGACATATCAGCAATCAATACTGCGTCGCCAAAATCGCTGTTGTTTAGCGAAACTCGCCAAAATGAGCCTAAGAATTCCATATCTTCGACTGCCGCATCAAAAATATTTTCCGTGTCACCCGTTTCAAAAACTCCCTGAGAACTCGTGCCCTCCCTGTGCGGCACGATATCTTCGGGACGAATGGCAACGATTACCGGGGAATCCGTTTGCAAGTTGTGTTCTCTTGAAGTGAATGTAGTATCACCGACTTTGACACTATTGTTGCTGCTGGCCTTTCCCTCGATCTGATTCATCGCGCCGACAAAGTCAGCGACAAACAAGGTGCTGGGTTCACGATAGATTTCTATCGGTGTGCCAATTTGTTCTATCACACCCTGGTTCATGACAACGATTCGATCGGCCATTGTCAGCGCCTCTTCCTGATCGTGGGTAACCATCACGGTGGTGACACCCAGTCGTCGTTGTAGCAATTTCATTTCGTGGCGCAAATATGTGCGAACTTTTGCATCGAGCGCTGAAAGAGGTTCATCGAGCAATAACAGGCCAGGCGATGTTGCCAGTGCCCGCACCAGGGCAATGCGTTGTTGTTGGCCGCCCGACAGCTGCGCCGGATACTTTTTACCCTGATCCGGTAGCCCGACCATCTCGAGCAGTTCGGCCACTCGTTTGGCGATATCGGCCTTGTTTGCCTTTTGATTTTCGAGGCCAAAACCGATGTTTCTTTCACAGGTCAAGTTCGGAAACAAGGCATAAGACTGGAAAACAATGCCGAAGTCACGTTCCGACGGCGGCAATGCTGAGATATCCTTGCCAGCCTGGCTGACGGTGCCGGAGTTTTGAATATCAAGACCGGCTATAGCACGTAGGAATGTTGTCTTTCCGCAACCCGAAGGCCCCAGGAAGCAGATAAACTCACCTTCATATACTTCGAGTGACACCTCGTCCAGCGCGGTAAAGTCACCGAACTTCTTGGTCAACCGGTCTATCTGAAGATAAGATTTTGCGCTTTCGGCACTAACTGCTTGCTGTTCACTCATATCGATTAATAGTGTTGATGAAGGAAATAGCTACGGATGAAACTAACAACCCGTCAGAAATGAAACGGCCTGACCATATAAAATGATCAGGCCGCAGCTTAGTCAAACTTCAATACTACTTTGGATCAGATTTTGAATCGTAGCGCGTCTGCCATTCAGTCAGAATTCGTTTTCTGTTGTTTGCTGCAAATTCGAAATCATTATCGATCAAACTGGGAAGTGTTTCTTCCGGGAAATACTTCACTGGTTTTGCAATACCCTTGTACGCGACCACGGCGTAAGCAGTGTTGTACATCTCCATTGCTGTTTTAGAGATGGACCAGTCCATTAGCTTTTTGGCAGCTTCCATTTTCTCAGTGCCTGCAATGATGGCGGAAGCTTCCAGATCCCAACCGATACCTTCGCGTGGAATAATAATGTCAATGGGTGCACCCTTGGCTTTAGATCTTGCGCCGCGAAATGCAAAGGAAACGCCGATCGGGATTTCTCCGGCAGCTGCCAGTTTGCACGGTTTTGAACCCGAGTGAGTATAGCGCGCGATATTTTCGTGTAGCGCATCCATATAGGCCCATCCGCCGGTTTCTCCAAACATTTGTAACCAACTGGAAACATCAAGAAAGCCGGTGCCGGATGAATTCGGGTTTGGCATAATCACGTGACCTTTGTACATCGGTTTCGTGAGATCCCACCAGGATTTCGGCGGAGTCAGATTGTGTTTCGCAGCTTCAACGGTGTTGTAACATACCGCAGCCACCCATGCGTCCATACCAACCCAGCTAGGAGTAGCGTCGCTGTCATAGAATTTCGGGTCGAGATTTTCAATGCCTTTGGGCTTGTAAGGTTCAAACATTCCCTCGGCTTTCATTATCAGCAAGGAGGTTGCTGCGATTCCCCAAATAATGTCGGCCTGCGGATTATTTTTTTCCGCGAGTAACTTGGCGGTAACGATACCGGTGGAATCCCGAACCCATTTAATATTGATATCGGGGTGTTCCTTGTTAAAGGTTTCGGCATAGCGGGCAAGATCCTCTGCCTCGACAGCAGTGTAGACGACCAGATCTACCGCATGTGCCACGTTTCCAAATGCGAGCATTGATAGTG
>JABINT010000157.1 GCA_018698075.1 Acidiferrobacteraceae bacterium | reverse complement strand
GGGAACGGCAGGGACGACTGATCAATCGTCCCTGCCACACTTACAACAGCGGCACTATAGAGTGGGAGAAACTGGTACGAACGTGGTGTCGGATGAGAACTGGATGGGTGAAGCCTTGCGTCAGGCGCAGGCCGCAGCAGACCACAACGAGGTTCCGGTTGGGGCGGTTATCGTAATCGATAACGAAGTGATTGGGGCAGGTTATAACTGTCCGGTTAGCTCAAACGATCCCACGGCGCATGCCGAGATTCAGGCACTGCGCGATGCCTGCAATACGGTCGGTAACTATCGGTTACCCGAAGCCACGCTCTATGCAACGCTCGAGCCCTGTCTCATGTGTGCCGGCGCGATCTTGCAGGCGCGCCTTAGTAGAGTAGTTTTTGGCGCGCGCGATGAGAAAGCCGGTGCGGTCGGCAGCATTGCTAACCTGTTGCAAAGTCCGTTGGTCAATCATCAGTGTGAGGTCACTGCTGGGGTGCTCGGCGACGAGAGCACCCGATTACTCCAGGAGTTTTTCGCTGCGCGGCGTGTTAGAGGTTAGCGAGAGGTTACCTTCGATAACCTTGGGTCAGGGCCGTAGTGAGGCGGTCGTTGCTTTTTTAGTAGCACCGACGGGCAGCTTCGGACGATTTGACTCTGGAGCGAGTCCGTCAGCGCGCGGCAACCGCTCTTCACGAGGAGGGATCCCAAAAAAGTCGCGATAGCATTTACTGAAATGAGGTGCCGAGACAAAACCGCAGGCAAACGCGATATCCACAATGGATCGAGGCGTGCGAAGGAGGAGTTCGCGGGCGCGGCGAAGTCGAATCTCAAGATAATAACGTGTAGGCACGCATTGGAGGTGTTTTTGAAAAAGTCGTTCCAGTTGGCGTCGAGATATTCCAACATGGGTCGCAAGTTCATCAAGAGTCATTGGCTCTTCGATGTTGGCTTCCATCAACTCAACGGCCTCAACCAGTTTAGGTTGGCTCGAACCCAGTCGCAGGCGCAAAGGCATGCGTTGACGATCCGAGCCGTCGCGAATCCGCTCGCACAGCATCCCTTCCGAAATCCTGCCGGAAAGTTCACGGCCGTGTTTCTGGCTTATCAGAGTCAACATCATATCCATCGGCGCCGTTCCACCTGAACAGGTGTAACGATCGCGGTCTAATTCAAAAAGACCAGAGGAAACCACGAGATGCGGAAACTCGTCGTGCATATCGGGGATATTCTCCCAGTGCACCGTGCACCGATAGCCGTCAAGCAGGCCAGCGCGCGCAAGGTGGTAAGTGGCGGTGCAGATTCCACCGATTGCGACACCTCGTCTAATAAAAGGCTTCAGTCGTTCACGCAGGTGTTCGGGGTTTACCGAATGAAGGTCGACTCCGGCGCAAACAAAAAGGACATCGAGTGGCTCCTTACCACTGAGGGATTGGACGGGATTCAAGGTCAGGCCATTGCTGGCACGTCCCGGGGTGCCGTCAAGCGTGAACAGGGGAAATTGGTACAACTCAGACTCGGCATTGCGGTTGGCCGTACGCAGTGGTTCGACCGCGGCGGCAAAAGCCATCATAGTGAAATCTGTGAGCAACAGGAAACCGTAACGTTCAACCGTTGGTAGCCCAGTGTTGCGGATGATTTGTTCCATAACCCCCCTTGTCGCGCAGGAATATATCACTGTTGATGGGTGCGAAAATAGATTTCTGGGTAATCCCCAAAAAATAACTGTCGTCCATTAGTTCGGTTGCAGACTGCTAGGCTCCGCCTAGATTAAGAAATTGGTGTGATATCAGCGGATGCTGCTAATCCTTCGCAGTGAGGGCATTGTGGAATTTGTGACCAAACCATACCAGGGTATTGCTTAATGTTGCCTGCCATCTCTGGTAGGATATCTTTATATAAAGGCCGTTAGAGGTCTTCGCCAAAAAAATGGGGGCAACGTGGATTTCAGGCAGGTGGCGCTAGACGATAAGTACCTTCTCGAATCTGGCCAGGTTTTTGTCACCGGCATCCAGGCACTGGTACGCCTGCCCATGTTGCAAAGCCAATCGGACCGCAGGGCTGGCCTTAATACGGCTGGATATGTCACAGGATATCGGGGCTCGCCACTCGGCGCGCTGGATCAACAACTGACCATCGCCGCCGACCATCTGAAAGCCTACGATGTGCGTTTTCAACCTGGAGTCAATGAAGATCTTGCGGCGACTGCGGTGTGGGGTACCCAGCAGGCAGGCCTAAATGGAGATGCGCTCTATGATGGCGTGTACGCCATGTGGTATGCCAAAGGGCCTGGGGTGGATCGATCTGGCGATCCGTTGCGCCATGGCAATCTTGCCGGAAGTAGCCCGTGCGGTGGCGTGTTGGTGCTGATGGGCGATGACCACGCTTGCGAATCCTCGACAACCGCTCATCAAAGTGAATACTCCCTCGTTAACACCTTTATCCCGGTTCTGAATCCAGCGGGTGTTCAGGATATTCTTGATTTTGGCCTTTACGGGTGGGCGCTATCTCGTTTTTCTGGATGTTGGGTGGGCCTCAAAAGTGTGCATGATACGGTCGAAGCATCGGCGTCGGTTGAGGTAGCGCCTGGTCGCGTGCGCACCGAAATTCCGCCAGATTTCGTATTGCCCACGGGGGGTATTAACCTGCGCTGGCCTGACACCCCGCAGGCTCAGGAGATTAGGCTACACGAATACAAACTTCCGGCTGTTACGGCTTTCACCCAACGTAATCCGCTGGATCAGCAAGTCCTGGGCGATAACCGCGCACCGCTTGGCATTATTTCTACGGGTAAATCCTACCTTGATGTGCGGCGAGCACTTCTTGAGTTGGGTATCGAATCCGATCAAGCCAAGAATCTCGGGCTTAAGCTTTACAAAGTAGGGATGTCCTGGCCATTGGCGGCACAGGGTATTAAAGATTTCTCCCGGGGCGTGCGCAAGTTGATAGTAGTAGAGGAAAAGCGAGGCCTGATCGAGGATCAGGTCCGCAATATTCTTTATCGAATCCCCGAAGCACCCGAGGTGGTGGGTAAACGCGATGAACAAGGCGCTGTCCTGTTTCCGGTATCTGGAAGGCTCGGCGCTGCTCACATTGCAATTGCTATCGGTGAGCGGTTAACCAAATTCACGAGCGATGAGTCTTTGAGCGGCGCCCTCAACGCTTTGCGGGCACGAGTTGAGGGGCACAAGGCAAAGCCTGCGCCTATGGTACGCACCCCGTACTTTTGTGCTGGCTGCCCACACAATAGCTCAACGGTAGTTCCGGATGGGTCTCGGGCATTGGCCGGAATCGGTTGTCATTACATGGCCCAATGGATGGACCGCAACACAGCTACTTTCACCCAGATGGGCGGTGAGGGAGCGAGTTGGATAGGGGAAAGCCCGTTTACCACCACCGAGCATGTCTTTCAGAACATTGGTGATGGCACCTATTTTCATTCGGGATTGCTGGCTATTCGCGCGTGCGTTAGTGCTGGAGTCAATATCACTTACAAGATTCTGTATAACGACGCGGTCGCTATGACAGGAGGACAATCGGTAGACGGACCGATGGATGTGGCACGGATGTCCCGGCAGGTGTATGCAGAAGGGGTGGCCCGGGTTGCGATTGTTACCGACGAGCCAAGTAAGTATCCGACAGATGTTGATTGGGCACCTGGTGTCACGGTTCACCACCGTGATGAGCTGATGCGAGTGCAGCGTGAGTTTCGGAAAATTCCCGGCACTTCAGCCATCATTTTCGATCAGACCTGTGCCGCTGAAAAGCGCCGCCGTCGTCGTCGGGGGCAGATGGAGACTCCTGATCAGCGCCTGTTTATCAACGAGGCAGTCTGTGATGGCTGTGGAGATTGCGGGACGCAATCCAACTGCGTGGCGATTGTGCCGACGGAAACCTCGCTTGGGCGAAAACGAGCAATAGACCAGTCCTCATGCAATATGGACTACTCCTGCCAAAAAGGGTTTTGCCCCAGCTTTGTTTCCATCATCGGCGGTGAAAAACGCCTTGGGGTTGGTGACCCCGGCCTGATTTCATTGGCTGATTCGCTGATGCTTGAGCCACCTCCAGCGTTGATCAACGGTCAGTTCAGCATCGTGCTGACTGGTGTTGGCGGTACTGGAGTAGTCACCATTGGTGCAATTCTTGGGATGGCGGCGCACATTTCCCAGATGGGCTGTTCGGTGCTCGATATGGCCGGTCTTGCGCAAAAGGGTGGGGCCGTGACCAGCCACATCATCCTTGCGTCGAGCCCTTGCGACATCAGCGCTACACATGTCGCCGATGGAGGCGCTGACTTGCTGCTGGGCTGCGATCTTGTTACCTCTGCTTCCCCTGAGACGAGGCAAAAGCTCAACGAAGATACGATCTGTGCAATTAATACCAACCAGATGATGTCTGGCGAGTTCATTCATAACCGAGACCAGGCGTTTCCGCTGGATGAACTGTTGGCCACGATCCAAGAGGTCACGGTTAGAGGTGCCTTTAAAACCTTAGCCGCGACGCGCCTCGCCAAAGCGGCTTTCGGCGACACGATTGCCGCCAATATGATTATGTTGGGTTTTTCGTTCCAGCAGGGCGCACTGCCGATCTCGAGCAGCGCAATTGAGCGAGCGATTGAGCTAAACGGACAAGCCGTTGAGATGAATAAGAAAGCGTTTCGGTTGGGTCGCGCTGCGCTGAATAATAGTGAAGCCATCCGCACATTGCTCGATGGCCGGCACCCGATCCGTGAACAGCAAAGGGCGGAGTCATCGGACGATAAGATCGCGAGACTGACCGAACTGCTCAGTGAGTCCCATGGCAAAAAGGCGGCGTCAACGCTATCGGGCTGGGTGGGCATGGTAAGACAAGTATGTGGCGAGGGGCAACTACCCGATCTGGCAGCCGTGGTCGCCGAAAGCGGGTTTCAGGTTTTGTACTCGAAAGACGAGTACGAGGTTGCCCGCCTTTATACACACCCCAGATTTCGACAATCGCTCGCAAGGGAATTTACCGGAGATTTCTCGTTAAAGGTTCATCTCGCACCGCCGATACTGTCACGAAATGATTCTGCTACCGGCCGACCGGTGAAAAGAGCGTTTGGCTCGTGGATTTTTATCGTGTTCCAGATTTTGAGCCGCCTGAGATGGGCCCGCGATACTTGGCTCGACCCATTTCGCTATACACGGGAGAGACAGCTGGCCCGCGAGATCCGAAAGGAGTACGAAAGGACCCTTGAAAGGCTGTGCGCTGGGTTCGATAGGGGTAGGCCCCAGATCGCCGAGCATATAGCCCAATGGCCAATTCAGGTACGCGGCTTCGGCCCGGTTCGCCAAGAGGCCTTTAAGAAGGCAGTTGTCGATCTGGAACCGTTATGGCGTGATTTTCTGGACGATCCCAAAAGCGACAGTAAAGCGGCCTGAAGACCGCCGCTAGGCTGATCGTGCAGTCACGCGAAAATAGTCTTTTATTGCTTGTACGGTCTTACCGATATGTTCTTCGGTAAAGTCGAGATGGGTGACAAGGCGAACTGGGTTACTTCGCGCAGTGACCAGAATCCCGTGCTCTCTTAAGTGGTCAGATAGGCCTTTAAGGCTGTCAGGGGGAAAAGACACGAAGACCATATTGGTGCGCAGATCTGTTGCGTGGACTTTGGCTTCATCCACTGTGGACAACAACTGGGCAAGGCTCGCCGCATTATCGTGATCCTGTGCGAGGCGTTCGATATGATGATCAAGGGCATAAAGGCCGGCAGCTGCCAGAACACCGGCCTGGCGGGCTCCACCACCGAGCATTTTGCGCCAGCGCCTGGCTCGCGCGATAAATTCGCGCCCGCCAGTCAGGACACTACCTACCGGAGCCCCAAGGCCCTTTGAAAGACAGGTCGAGACCGAGTCAAAATGTTGGGTAATCGTGGATACATCTACTTTGCATCCGATCGCTGCATTAAAGACTCGGGCACCGTCAAGGTGCGATCGTAGCTGGTGGCGATCGGCGAGAGCCCGAGCACCGCTCAGGTAATCCAACGGCAAGGGGATGCCAGAAAAGGTATTTTCCAGGCAAAAAAGACGGGTGATGGCCAGATGAAAATCGTCGGGTTTAATCGCTGCCGAGACTTTGCCGAGATCAAGAGTGCCATCCACTTCATTGTCAATCGGCTGCGGTTGAACGCTGGCAAGGACGGCGCCGCCCCCGGCTTCGTCAAGGTAGGCGTGAGAGCGGGAGCCGGCGATATATTCTTCGCCGCGCTGGCAGTGGGTCAGGATCGCCAGAAGATTTCCCTGAGTTCCGCTGGTGACAAACAATCCGGCCTCGTGGCTGAGCATATCGGCCATTTGCGATTCGAGGCGATTGACTGAGGGATCCTCTCCATAGACGTCGTCGCCAACTGACGCACTAGACATCGCCTGGCGCATGCCTTGGGTAGGGCGTGTGACGGTATCACTGCGAAGATCGATATTTTCGTCCATTGCGGTATCCGGTAACAGTTTTGCTGGGTACGCGTTTCGGCGATAATGCCCACTCGTGTTGTTGATTGTGTCATAACTTAGAGCAGTATCAGAAAACAGGGTTTAATGATGTTGTTAGTTCATCAATCTTTTGTCGGCGTGATTTTGTTTACCCGCCATCCAAGCGTTGTTGGCGAGCCCGTTCGGGAGTCAACTTGGTGACAGTTGATAAGCGACTTAAAGTCGGAGTGATAGGAGCAGGATACCTCGGTTCAATTCATGCGCGAATCTATGGCCGCATGAAAGATGTAGATTTGGTTGGGATTGCAGATATTAATCGCAAGGCCGGCGAGCAGGTTGCGAAAGAATGCGATTGCGAATACTTCGATGACGCTCGTTTCATGTTGGATCGGGTCGATGCCGTCAGTATTGTGGTGCCAACTTCGGCCCATCGTGAGGTTGCTGAGCCGTTTCTGAATGCGAGAATCCCAGTGTTAGTTGAAAAGCCGATAGCGCACACCTTAGTCGACGCACAGCGGGTCGTAGAGTTGGCGGCTGCTACCGGTACTTTGTTGCAGATCGGGCACCTGGAGCGGTTCAACGCCGGTGTTGTGCGCCTCTATCAGGAACTCGATCGACCGCGTTTTATCGAGGTGCATCGTCTGGGGGAGTTTGTCGAGCGCGCGACCGATGTGGATGTGGTTACGGATTTGATGATTCACGATATCGATATTGTGTTATCACTGGTTCCATCTGAACTGCGATACATATCCGCGGTTGGAGCTAAGGTGGTTACTGAGCACGTCGATATTGCCAACGCGCGCCTCGAATTCGAGGACGGGGCGATTGCAAACGTAACTGCGAGTCGGATTTCAGCCAAAAAGTTTCGGCGTATTCGTATTTTTGCCGAGGCATGTTATCTAGGACTTAATTTCGAGAATCAACAGATCGATATCGCTCGTCCCGGCCCCAAACCGACTCCCGGGGCTTTTGCGCCAATTGTGACGGATTCGATTCAAGTCACACCCCGACCACCACTGGATGCCGAATTGGAAGATTTCGTTGAGTGTGTTCGTTCGGGTCGCGCACCTGTCGTAGGCGGTGAAGAAGGCCTCCGGGCTTTGCGGGTCGCCCATGAGGTACGTCAGCGGATCGACGAGTCGTTGCATACCCTGGACTGATGCCCCGGTTATGGGCATATCTAGCCCTGTGTGTACTGATTGTTGCGACTCCAGCTGTCGCATGCAGCCCGTTGCCCCCCGTATTAGCGGCTTTGCCACAGGTCAGCGTGGTAATCCAGCGAGATGGGGCGCCAAAGCAGACGATCAACGCGCGTCTGGCTAAAGATGCCACAGCCCGGGCGGCGGGGTTTCAGCAAGTGTGTCCCAGGCAGATAAAGACCATGGCAATCCTATTTGTGTTTGACGACCCCTTTGGCGGAGTTTTTCATATGGGCAACGTACTCGGGCCGTTGGACATTCTCTTTGCCGACAAGGCCGGAATTGTTCTGGATGCGCAGACCATGGCTGTCTACTCCAAGGAAAATGTAAAGACAGTTTATTCACCAGGGACGAGTTTTTACTATGCTTTGGAGATTGCGGCCGGACGGCTCGGCGCTAGTGTCCAGGAGCTAATAGGGGCGCGTTTGCGGATTAAAGGAGTTATCCCCCAGTGAATCGATTTGAGCAGCGTGTCCTTGCGCTTGCAGGGGTTGCGCAGTGTTCAGCTTTGGTTCAACAACTTGCCCGAAGGGGTCATGCTCAAGAAGATCCGTTTGGTTGCGCGGTGCGAAGTGTTCTGGCGTTGGACCGCGAGAACCCGCAAGAAGCATTAGGCGGTATCGGGGGGGTTTATCTCGGATTGTCCGAGCTCACCCGCAGCCACCCGGACCCTGCGGCGATAGAACGCCTTGGCTATACGATCGCCTTAATACAACTACAAAGGAAGCTTAGGAAGGATTCCAACATGGCAGGGCAGATACACAGCGCTTTGTCGACCTTGCGCGAAGACCCTGAATTTACCGACTCGGCCAGTGAGCAAGGTATTGCAGCGCTATCGGAGATATATGTCTCGACCCTGAGTCATATTTCTCCAAAGATCATGGTTCGCGGCGATCAGCGTTACCTCGAAACTGAGCAGATACCGGTACAGGTTCGCGCAGTGCTCCTGGCTGGAGTGCGGGCTGCCTATCTGTTCCACGAACTTGGCGGTCGAAGAATCCAGCTTTTTATTCACCGCAAAGCCTTGGTCAAGGCCGCAGCCAGTTTACAGCAGGCTCAGCCCGGCGAATGAGTGCCTAGGGTGGATTCGGGAGCCCATCTCCGGCAGTAGCCTAGTTCACCGGGCCTACGGGCGTATTGTGGCGGGCATAGGCTCGAGGGAAAACTCGAGTGCGCTCTCGTCGAAACAATTGGCCTCGCTGTCAAAAGATCGCTCCTGGAAAGTGACCCGTCCACGCCGATCAATCAGAATCACAGTGCTGGCACGAGTGCCATACGCTACGCCCTCAACAAATAACACCCGCTGGTGGCTTTCTTTGGGATCTACTATTGACCCTTCTAACCCATTGGTGAGCGGCCTTGGATCACGCAGAAAATCAAACAGTCGGGCGACCAGAGTTCCATGATCAGCGCTTTGCTCAAGGATTCTAGAGAATTCGATTTTCCCCTGCTGGGTCTTTGGCCATTGGCTCTGTGGCGGGGTGTTGCTCAGTGCCATCAAACCCTGGGAGCACATGCTGGAAAAACCGGTCGCGTTGCATAGCAAATTCAACTCGGAGGTGGTGCCGGCAACCAGGTTGAAACCACCATACCCGCACAGAGTTTCGATCGACCCGGCATCAATTGCGGTACGGGTCTCCAAGTGATTCAGCAGATAGTCGCGTACCAATACCCCGCGCGATTGGTCTCCCGGCTTGGGTGAGACGTTTTCGGTTCGACAGTTTGTAAGAGCAGCAAAGCGGCCTTCACGAGTAAGGCCCAGCCAGGTGCCACCGGCAAACAGATCACGTCCGGCGGCCAGTTGCGGATGGGCCTCCCAAAAGCCAAGTTTAGCTGCAGGCCGATCGAATGCTTCGTCTCGATTGGCTGCGACCACGAACGGGAAAGACGGATGGACCGCGACAGCAACCGCGATAAAGCACATAGCGCTTATGGGTGAGCGTTAGAATATCTAAGCCAGGTGAATCCGCGGAATCGACGCTGGCCGGTATGCTACGCCGACCCGGCCGATTAGCTGAACGGAGATGGCCCCGGTCTCCTGGCATAGCCGCTCGAGAAGTTCAGCCTTCTGGGGCTTTGAAAGGGAGGGCAAGCGCACTTTAACCAGTTCGTGAGCAGTGAGCGCATGTTTGAGTTCCACGCTAACGGCCGGTGTCGCGCCTGCAACGCCGACGGTAACCACGGGTTTCAGGTGATGGGCAAGCCCTCGCAGATGGTTCAGTTGTTTCCCGGTCAGTTCCATTTAACACTCAACTACAATGGTGATGTATGAAACCTGAGCATAGCATTGGTGGCCATGGCCAGTAAGCGTGCCGCGCGAAGTCGGGCCTGGACTGCCCGCCAGGAGAAAGACCCTTACGTTCGCGAAGCAAGAGCCCGCGCCTACCGTTCCCGAGCGGTTTTCAAACTTGAACAGTTAGATAAGAAAGATTCGTTGTTCAGGCGTGGAATGGTGGTAGTCGATCTTGGGGCCGCGCCTGGCAGTTGGAGCCAGTACGCTGTCCAAAAAGTAGGCCCCGAAGGTTTTGTTGTGGCCCTGGACCGGCTGGATTTTGCCGCGATTCCCGGTGTTTTTCAGATTAAGGGTGATTTTACCGGGGCAGATATTCGGCAAAAGTTGGATGACGCGCTGGGCGCACGCCAGCCAGACCTTGTAATATCGGATCTGGCCCCCAATCTAAGTGGTGTGCACAGTGTTGATCAGGCAGCAATGGAAGACCTAGTGCTTGCCGCTGGTCGGTTCGCGTGGTCTTGCCTTAGGCCAAAAGGGGCTTTTGTGGCGAAAATATTCGAAGGCTCCCATGCGATAGGGTTGCGCAACGAGATCAACAGTTTGTTTCGCAGCTGCCAGATTCGCAAACCCCCGGCTTCTCGCTCTCATAGCGCTGAGATTTACCTCGTGACTCGAGGTCCGATCAGGCAGACTATCACTCCATTAGCACCTTAAGGTAAAAGGAGGGCGAGTGCGCTCAATTGTATTTAAATGGAAAACCTCTCAGAATTGGGCCTTGCGGGTGTTTGCCCCAGTTTTAAAAAAAACCATAGTCCTTTCACGCCTTGGTAATCTTAACGCATGAATAATTTGACCAAAAACCTCGTCCTCTGGCTGGTGATTGCCATGGTGCTGATGGCCGTTTTCAACAATTTTGCGCCGCAACAGGACCGGTCCGGGCAGGAAATCGATTATTCGGTTTTCCTCAATCAGGTTGAGCGCGGCGCGATCGAGGAGGTCACGATCGACGGCTCGGCGATTTACGTGACCGCCCGAAATGGCGAACGTTTTGTCACCTATTCACCTGGCGATCCCGGCATGGTCAACGATCTACTGAAAGCAGATATTGGCATCAAGGCGCAAAAGGAAGAAGAACCTTCCTTGTTAATGCAGATATTTATCAGTTGGTTTCCGCTGTTGCTGTTGATCGGTGTCTGGATATTCTTTATGCGTCAGATGCAAGGTGGCGGTGGCCGGGGTGCGATGAGCTTCGGCAAGAGTAAAGCGCGCATGCTTACCGAAGACAAAAATAAAGTGACCTTCGAAGATGTGGCAGGTGTAGACGAAGCCAAGGAAGAAGTTGGCGAACTGGTTGAATTTTTGGAAGATCCCTCCCGATTCCAGAAACTCGGTGGACGCATTCCACGCGGAGTGTTGATGACCGGGAGTCCGGGTACCGGTAAGACCCTGCTTGCGAGGGCTATTGCAGGGGAAGCTAAGGTTCCGTTTTTCACTATTTCTGGATCTGATTTTGTCGAGATGTTTGTTGGTGTCGGCGCTTCACGGGTTCGGGATATGTTTGAGCAGGCGAAAAAGAATGCGCCTTGCATCATCTTCATTGACGAAATTGACGCTGTAGGCCGCCAGCGCGGTGCGGGATTGGGCGGTGGGCATGATGAACGGGAGCAAACTCTTAACCAGCTACTGGTTGAGATGGACGGCTTTGAGGCGAATGACGGGGTTATTGTTATTGCGGCAACCAACCGGCCTGACGTGCTGGATCCGGCCTTGTTGCGACCAGGCCGGTTTGACCGGCAAGTGCATGTGCCGCTACCAGATATCCGCGGGCGCGAGGCGATCCTGAAAGTGCATATGCGCAAGGTACCCATCGATGACGATGTCGAAACATCTGTTATCGCCCGTGGGTGCCCCGGTTTTTCGGGCGCGGACCTCGCCAATTTGATTAACGAAGCCGCGCTGTTCGCGGCGCGGGCAGGTCGCAAGAAAGTATCGATGGAGCAGTTTGAACTTGCCAAAGATAAGGTCATCATGGGGGTTGAACGACGTTCATTGGTTATGCCCGAGGAGGAGCGTTTGAATACGGCGTACCACGAATCCGGGCATACCGTGGTTGCCAAGACCCTTTCGGAAAATACCGATCCGGTACACAAAGTCACTATTATTCCGCGTGGCCGGGCGTTAGGGGTCACGATGCAACTACCGGAGGAAGATCGGTACAGCCACAACCGGGAGTATTTGCTGGCGAGGATCGCCGTGCTGATGGGTGGGCGAATCGCGGAAGAAGTATTTATGAAGCAGATGACCACGGGCGCGTCAAACGATTTCGAGCAGGCCACCAACCTGGCTCAGAAAATGGTTCAACGTTGGGGCATGAGTGATGAACTCGGGCCTCGGGTCTATGGGGATAATGACTCAGAAGTCTTTCTCGGCCGTGATGTCAGCACGCATCGTAATATCAGCAATGCAATTGCAGAGCAGGTCGACCAGGAAGTCAGCTGTATCATTCAAGGCCAGTATGATCGCGCCCGCGAGATCATCGAATCACGTAGAGAAATTATCGAGACGATGGCGAATGCGTTGATGGACTGGGAAACTCTGGAGTCCGACCAGATTGATCAAATCATGCGAGGCGAAACTCCGCGACCACCAAGTTCCGGGGACGAGGGTGGTCGACCGACCGACACCGGGGGAGAAAAACCCGCACGGCCGGATATTAAGCCGAATATGGATTCTCCGGCGGGCGACTCGGCATGATCGTCGGATAGTCGCTGCGGTGGCCAGTTTGGCCAGTACCCTGGGCTCAACGCCTGGGAAAGATCCCCTTATTATGGGGATCGTGAACGTGACACCGGATTCCTTTTCTGACGGCGGCCGCTACTTTGGCTCTGGCGATGCGCTCATTCATGCGCGCAAACTGGTCAAGCAAGGTGCCGGCGTGATTGACATCGGGGGGGAGTCCACTCGACCCGGGGCAGTCCCCGTTAGCGTAGACCAGGAGTTAGATCGCGTACTTCCGGTTGTCGAAGCATTAGCCGCAGACGGGGTTTTGGTTTCAATCGACACCAGCAAGCCCCAGGTCATGCAAGAGGCGGTCCAGGCTGGCGCCTGCTTGATTAACGACGTATTCGCCCTGCGGCAACCTGGGGCGCTCGAGATGGCGGCCAGCCTACAAGCGAATGTAATCTTGATGCATATGCAAGGAACCCCGCGTACCATGCAGGATCAACCGTCATACAAAGACGTGGTGATGGAGATTAGAAACTTTCTTACCCAGCGTATCGAGGCCTGCCACGCAGCGGGGTTGGATCGATCCCGCTTGCTGGTGGATCCTGGGTTTGGTTTTGGTAAAACCCGCGAACATAACTGCACACTGCTAGGCGGGCTCGGGCAACTCGCCGAATGTGGCGCGCCTTTGGTCGTGGGCATTTCTCGCAAGTCTTTTGTTCGTGCGTTGGCACGCTCTTGCGAACCCGAGGATGTCAAAGAGGTCAGCGCCTTGCTTGCTTTGCTCGCGGTCGAGCGTGGCGCTGCGATCGTTCGGGTTCACGATGTGGGGCTCACCAAAAGATTCCTTGATATTCGTCACGACCTAAAATTGTTTTCTCCGGTTCATTGAAGTGGAGCGCTCAGGCATGACCAAGTATTTTGGTACCGACGGAGTTCGGGGTGAGGTCGGTAAAAGTCCCGTCACTCCAAGTGAAATTCTTCATTTGGGCTGGGCGGCCGGGCGCGTTTTGGGAGCCAGGCATGCGCGTGGCAGGGTCCTTATCGGCAAGGACACTCGTATATCCGGCTACCTTCTTGAGTCAGCTCTTGAAGCTGGCCTTTCCGCTGCCGGTGTGGATATAGCGCTCACCGGCCCTTTACCCACCCCGGGTATTGCCTATCTCACGCGCCAGACCGGCGCATGCGGCGGTATTGTCATCAGCGCTTCGCACAACCCTTACCATGATAACGGCATTAAGTTTTTTTCGGCTGAAGGTCGTAAGCTGGATGACGCTACAGAAGCGGCAATCGAGTCTTTGATGAATGAGGAGTTGGAGACTGTGGCGTCTGAGGCGCTCGGAAAAGCCGAGCGACTGATTGATGCTGTGCCTCGTTACGCTGAACACTGCCGTAATGCCATACCACCAGGCCTTCGTCTGGAGGGTCTTAAAATTGCCCTCGACTGCGCCAACGGCGCTGCTTACCAGGTCGCACCGCTCGTCCTTCGCGAACTCGGCGCAGAGGTAGTGACTACCGGCGTTGAACCGGACGGGTTCAACATAAACCGTGATAGCGGCTCTACCGTACCAGGCACGGTGAGCAAGCTCGTTTGCCGTACCGGCGCTGATATCGGCATTGCCTTTGATGGAGATGCCGACCGGGTGATCCTCGTTGACGCCAACGGCAACCTGGTGGATGGTGATGGAATCCTTTATTTACTAAGCCAGGAGCGCCAGACCCGCGAATCCAGCAGCGGGGTGGTGGGTACGCAAATGACGAATCTTGGAGTAGAGATTGCTTGTGTGCAAAGCGGCATCCCTTTCTTCAGGGCCAACGTGGGAGATCGCTACGTGCTCGAAGAGTTGCTCGCCCGGGAATGGACATTGGGAGGCGAACCCTCGGGGCACATCCTTTGCCTAGAGCGCTCAACGACCGGAGATGGCTTGGTGGCGGCTTTGGCGGTGCTTGAAGTCATGATCAGCACACAGCGAAAACTTTCCGAGTTGGTTTCAGGTTTAACTATTTTTCCGCAGCGAATGATTAATGTCCGCATTAGCAAGGACTCAGCGCCTGATGTGCTCCAGAATAAGCAGGTCGAGCGTGTGGTTAGAGAGTGCGAGCTCGAACTCGCTGATGAAGGCCGGGTCGTACTTCGCCCATCTGGCACAGAGCCGGTGGTTCGAGTAATGGTTGAAGGTAACTGCGAGGATGCGGTAGGGCGTATGGCAACCAAAATAGCTTCCACCGTGGAGAAGGCGGGCTCTGGAAGCAGGCCCTAAAAACATGTTTTTGGGCTTGATCTCGCTGGAATCAAGGGTTACGGGTGAAGCGGTCAAAGTTGCGTTGCCGCCCTTCGGCCGGTAACATCGCCCCCCCTTCAGCCGGCTCCGAACACACGGTCCGGCGCGCTAACCCTCGTTGGAGGCTATAGATGCGTACGCCACTCGTTGCTGGCAATTGGAAAATGAATGGATCCCGCGCGATGGCAGCTGGGTTAATGGCAGATGTGCGCGCTGGCCTCGCAGGGATCGGCGATGTCGATGTTGTTATTTGCCCGCCATTTGTGCTCGTTCGACAGTGTTCCCAGGCTGCCGAGGGCACCTCCATTGCTGTGGGCGGCCAGAATCTGGATAGCCATGAGCCCGGAGCGTTCACCGGGGAGATTGCGGCCGAGATGTTAATGGATGCCGGATGTGAATATGTGATTGTGGGCCATTCTGAGCGACGATCTCTGTACGGGGAGACCGATGAATTGGTGGCCCATAAAACACGGGTCGCTTTTACCAAAGGGTTGACTCCTATTATTTGTCTCGGAGAAACGCTCGAAGAGCGCGAACAAGGTGCGACCGAAGAGGTCGTCACCCGCCAGCTCGTGGCGGTACTTAGTGAAGCGGGGTCGGAGATATTTCCCCGGGCGATAATCGCCTACGAGCCGGTGTGGGCTATCGGCACCGGCCGTACGGCTACCGACGCGCAGGCTCAGGACGTGCATGCTTTGGTTCGCGAACAACTGGCGGGGGCCAATTCGACTGCCGCTGAATCTACCCGAATTCTTTATGGTGGTAGCGTCAAACCGGAAAACGCTGCTGGGTTGTTTTCGCAACCGGATATCGATGGTGGTCTTATCGGCGGTGCTTCGCTTAAGGCTGAAGATTTTTTAGGAATTATCAGAGCGGCTAACTCATGAACTTTGCAACCAGTATTTTCACCGTGATAAACCTAATCTCGGCCGTAGCAATTGTCGTTCTGGTGCTACTGCAACAGGGAAAGGGCGCCGACATGGGGGCCGCTTTCGGTGGAGGTGGCTCGTCGCAATCAGTGTTTGGTAGTCGGGGCTCAGCGACCTTCCTCAGTCAAGTTACCGGAGGCCTTGCGGCTGTCTTTTTCATCACAAGTCTTAGCTTGGCGTATATTTATACGAAGCAGAGCACTGCGTCCCGCAGTGTCATGGCTGAACAAAATGAGTCTGCTGGGTCGACTGGGGCTGGTGTTAACGACCCGGACGCAGTAAGTACTGACATTCCAAAGATCCCCGAGTCCGGGAATTGATGGCTTAACTGGATTTTAATGTGGTTTTTAATATGCCGAACTGGTGGAACTGGTAGACACGCCGTCTTGAGGGGGCGGTGGCGCAAGCCGTGCCGGTTCGAGTCCGGCGTTCGGCACCATATCTGGCCCGCAAACACGCGGCCAAATCATTAACGATACGGCCGGTAATCGGAGGCCACGCTTTGATTGAGTCGAGTGACGCGGCTTCGCCGCCCTTACTTTCGACCGATAACTCCCTCATCTTTTCAGATGGAATATGGGTTGATGCGAATACCGATACCGGCCTTGACTACAGCGACGGTGAGAGCCAGGAACGTGAGTTAAGACGGATACTGAGTGATGCCCCCGACCGCCGCTGGGACGCAGCGGGTCTGGCACGAAATCACAATGACTGGGCGCTGGAATATCACCTTTCTCCGGTTCGGGCGAATATTCTTCGTGGTTTGGCGCTAAAGAATCGCAAAACCGTGCTGGAGGTTGGCGCGGGCTGCGGCGCAATCACCCGCTATCTGGGAGACCAAGGCTTTCGGGTTGACGCGGTCGAAGGAAGTACTGAACGGGCGCGGTTGGCGGCCTTACGCTGTCAGGGCTTAGACGACGTATCTTTAGTCCGTGCAAACATAAACGATCTGACCTTACCTGCAGCCACCTATGATCTGGTGTTGTTTGTTGGCGTACTTGAATATGCGGCACGCTTCTGGGGGGATGACTCCAGCGCCGAGACTGCTGTCAAGAAGATGCTCTCGCAGGCGGTTGCTTCTTTAACCCCTGGCGGGGTAATCCTGGTTGCTATCGAGAATCGGATAGGGGCCAAATATCTTTGTGGATTTTCCGAAGATCATCTTGGGCGTCCGTGGGCTGGGGTCGCGGGATATCCTACGTTCTTGGGTGGAGATGCGGGGATACGAACCTTTGATTCGAAGCAATGGGTGAATATGCTGGAGTCGATGGCTCTTAAGCATCGGTTCTTTTATCCGCTTCCGGACTACAAATTACCCCAGGCGCTGATCAGCGAGGATGCATCTAGGGCCCCTGGCGCCCTGGCGGTTGCAGATCGCTTCGGCCCGGTGAGCCGATCCGGTAGTACCAACGGAACGGCTCCAGTTCGCTTACAACAAGCAGCTTTTCATGATGCACGTTTGGATGAATACGTCACCGACTCATTTGGGATTGTCATCGGCGCGGCAAGCGACGTTGTTGAAGAGGTTCTCGCACACCAGTGGGTTGTTTTTGACCAACCATGGGTGGGGCAATCCCAAGGGTTGTGCCTTGAGGTAGGCGAACAAATGCCACGCGCGTTTGCGGGCGAAAGCCGCCAGGAACCTTTGCGTAGCCTTCCTTCGGGAGAGCCATTGCTACGATTCTGGTTGCGCTATGCCGCCGCAACCCCGGACCAAGAAGGCCTGACACAGCTAATCGGGGCCCATTATCGGCAGGTGAGAGATCAGGGATTAACACATGACGCAGGATCATTGCTGGTTGATTGTGATGGGTGGTTACTTTCGGAGAGTTTTCCATGGCCCGATGATTTGAGTTTCAGCCAGCTATCCGATTGCGCAAGCTGGCTCGAAGATGCACTTGATCGGTTTCTCGCGTACGCCGGCGCCGATTTGAGCTTTTTCCCGGCATTAAAGGGACTAGACAACCCCGCTGTGCTGGCCAAGCAAGTGCTGGAGGCGGTTAAGGACAATGACCAGTTGCCGAGGGAAGGCGGCGAAGAGGCGCGTTCTCCATATATCGGGGCGGAATTTTCTGCAATCAATCTAACCCATGTCGCAATTTACTGGGCTGGCATTGGAGAAGAGTTTTCAGAGGAGCGTTGCAAGTCGAAGCCCTGTCGACTTGAGGGACGCCAGCGAGTCCAAGTTGCACTTCGCCAGGCTGGCGAACGGATTGCGCGCCTGCGTTTTGACCCTTCAAATCATTCGCCCCGGTTTTTGCCTAACCAGCTTGTGCTTGAGGTGCTCACCATCTACAGCGAAGAGACAGAATCCGAGATTGATCTACTGCAGGCTTTTTCTGTAAGTGAGAGTGATTCCAACGATCTTCAGATCACCAGGGAAAATGACCAAATCCAACTGCAGATTCTCGGCGCCGACCCCTGGCTGGCATTCGATCTAGGCTCACTGGGGGGGGAATTGATTTCGCACCCAGCAAGGGTAGAGGCTGTCATGCATTGGATAGCTTGAAGCGCCGATCAAGGCCTCATCCTCAGCCCCTTTTTGTTGACGCTTAACGACCGGCAGATTAGAATCCTCGCTTTCTCCCCCGGCGGTTTTTCCGCTACCCTGTAACGGTCGGATGCTTGCCAACTACCTGCCTGTCCTACTGTTCCTGCTAACGGGAATCGGCATTGGCGCTGTCGCGCTCGCAGCCGGGCGGGTGCTTAGCCCTCGCAACCCCTACCCAGATAAACTGTCGTCGTACGAATGCGGCTTTGAGGCTTTCGAAGATACGCGAATGAAGTTCGATGTTCGCTATTACCTTGTCGCGATTCTGTTTATTATCTTTGACCTTGAGATTGCTTTTCTGTTTCCATGGGCGATCGTGCTGGACGAAATCGGTGTTTTTGGTTTCATGGCAATGATGGTGTTTCTACTGATTCTCGTTGTGGGTTTTGTTTACGAGTGGATGAAAGGGGCGCTGGAATGGGAGTAAGACCTTATGCCACTTGAAGGGGTTATGTCACAGGGTTGGGCGACGGCCCGCCTGGATGATCTCATTAACTGGGCAAGAACGGGTTCCATGTGGCCGATGACCTTCGGGCTTGCCTGTTGTGCCGTTGAGATGATGCATGCTGGCGCCTCACGTTATGATCTGGATCGTTTTGGGATCATTTTTCGCGGGAGTCCTCGTCAGTCCGATGTAATGATTGTTGCTGGTACGCTGACCAACAAGATGGCCCCTGCGCTACGGCGGGTCTACGACCAAATGCCTGAACCTCGGTGGGTAATTTCAATGGGCTCATGTGCGAATGGTGGCGGGTACTATCACTACTCCTACTCGGTCGTACGAGGTTGTGACCGCATTGTGCCGGTTGATATTTATGTGCCCGGATGCCCACCAACCCCGGAGGCTTTGATCTACGGCATCATCCAGCTACAAAAGAAGATCAAGCGTGACGACACGATCGCCCGCTGAAACGATCGACAAATAATGGAAGAAAGTGCTCCGGCATCAATGGTAGAACAGCTTGCGCAGACCTTTGGGGCTTCGACGCAAACGGCGTACGACGAGACCACACTCATCGTGCAAACCGAGCAGCTTATTTCATTGCTTGAAACGCTTCGCGATGATCCGCAGGCTCGATTCGAGCAGTTGATTGATTTGTGTGGAGTTGATTACAGCGATTATCCACCTGGCCTGACAGAGCACCCGGAACGTTTCGCTGTGATTTACCACCTGTTATCGGTCAGCCGAAACGATCGAATCCGTGTGATCACCTACGTTGCCGAAGATCGCCCGGTTGTACCGAGTGCAATTGACGTTTTTGCTTGCGCCAACTGGTACGAAAGGGAAGCTTTTGATCTTTTCGGAATTTTGTTCGACGGGCACCCGGATCTGCGCCGCTTACTGACTGACTACGGATTTATCGGTCACCCTTTCCGTAAAGATTTTCCATTGAGCGGGCACGTTGAAATGCGTTTCGATGAAAAAAAGGGCCGAGTGGTTTACGAGCCGGTATCGATCGAGCCCCGAGTTACGGTGCCGCGGATCATTCGGCAGGATCACGACTCTTGACCGAGATTCGTAATTACACCATGAACTTTGGCCCGCAGCACCCAGCTGCGCATGGTGTTCTGCGTTTGGTGATGGAAATGGACGGGGAGGTAGTAGAACGAATCGACCCTCACATTGGTCTACTGCATCGTGCCACTGAGAAACTCGCCGAGAGTAAGCCCTATAACCACAGTATCGGATACATGGATCGGCTGGACTATGTGTCCATGATGTGTAATGAGCACGCCTACGTGCTGGCTATTGAGAAACTGCTGGGTGTTACGCCCCCTTTGCGGGCTCAGTACATCCGGGTCATGTTTGCGGAGATTACCCGGATCCGCAACCACCTGTTGTGGATTGCAGCGCACGGGCTGGATATCGGAGCGATGGCGGTTTTTCTTTATGCGTTCCGCGAGCGCGAAGACCTGTGCGACGTCTACGAAGCCACTTCCGGCGCTCGGCTGCACGCTGCCTATTTCCGGCCAGGTGGCGTCTATCGTGATCTGCCGGACGAGATGCCGAAGTACTCTGCATCTTCGGTGCACGGTGAGAAAGAAACCCGGCAAAAGAACATTAACAGGGAAGGTTCGGTACTTGATTTTATCGAATCTTTCGTCGAGCGCTTCCCCAAGTGCGTAGACGAATACGAAACATTATTGACTGATAACCGAATTTGGAAACAACGTACCGTTGATATAGGGATTGTTACGCCTGATCGGGCGCTGCAACTGGGATTTACTGGCCCGATGCTGCGCGGTTCCGGCGTTGAGTGGGATCTTCGACGCAAACAGCCCTATGAGGTTTATCCCGAACTGCAGTTTGATATACCCGTTGGCAGCACTGGGGATTGTTATGACCGGTACCTGGTGCGTATCGAGGAGATGCGTCAATCCAATCAAGTGATCAGCCAATGCGTAGACTGGCTAAAAAACAATCACGGCCCGGTGATGATCGCAGATCACAAGTTGGCGCCGCCTCAGCGAACCGGGATGAAACAGGACATGGAATCCCTGATTCATCACTTTAAATTATTCACTGAAGGCTACAGCACTCCTCCTGGCCAGGTATATCAGGCCGTAGAGGCGCCTAAAGGCGAATTCGGCATCTATATTGTTTCCGATGGTGCTAATAAGCCTTACCGCCTGAAAATTCGGGCACCAGGGTTTCCTCACCTGGCATCGCTTGACGAGATGGCGCGTGGCCACATGCTGGCCGATGTGGTCGCGATTATCGGCACCCAGGATATTGTTTTTGGAGAGATAGACCGTTGAATAAAAGCGGCGACTTCCAGTTATCCGATTCGGTAATCCTGAAGATAGAATCTGAGGCGGATAAATACCCTGTCCGAAGGGCGGCAGTGAAATCAGCTTTGCGCTACGCGCAGGCTGAACATGGCTGGATCAGCAAAGATATTGTTGGAGCTGTCGCCAGAATATTGAATCTCGAGCCCATAGAGGTATTTGAGGTCGCCACCTTTTACGACATGTTTTATACCTCGCCCGTTGGCCGACATCCAATTCGGGTTTGCACCAATGTTTCTTGCCTATTGCGCGGCTCTACCGACATCGTGAATCGCTTGCGTGAAGACCTGGCGGTTGATTTTGGTGAAACCAGCTCCGATGGACGTTTTACCCTACTTGAGGCGGAGTGTCTGGGTGCATGTAGTGGGGCGCCGATGATGATAATAGATGATGATTATCACGAGGATCTCCAACCAGATCAGTTGGATAATATTCTGGAGTCGTACCAATGAGCGGTTCGAGCCAGGTGTTTGTCTGCCTTCCGCCATTGGAAGCCAAGGAGCCGTGGAGCCTTGCGTCCTATCGGGAACAGGGCGGCTACCAGGTGTGGGAGGGTATATTGGATGGCCATACGCCACCTGGGGATCTGATAGAGGTAATCAAGGCGTCAGGTTTGCGTGGGCGCGGCGGCGCTGGATTTCCAACAGGTCTTAAGCTCAGTTTTATGCCGCGTGACGCTCAGGGCCAGAAATACATTGTTTGCAACTCTGACGAAAGCGAGCCTGGGACATTCAAGGATCGGGACATTTTGCGACTCAACCCGCATCAACTGATCGAGGGCATGGCAATTGCGGGTTATGCGATAGGGGCGACGGTTGGATATAACTATATCCGGGGCGAATACTATGAGCCGTGGGCTCGTTTCGAGGCGGCACTGGCCGAAGCCCGTAGTGCGGGTCTGCTCGGGATTAATATCCGAGGTTCTGGAGTCGATTTCCAACTGTATAGCCAGCGCGGCGCAGGCGCTTATATCTGCGGTGAAGAGACGGCTTTGCTTGAATCTTTGGAAGGAAAAAAGGGGTTGCCCCGTTTTAAACCACCATTTCCGGCTCAGGTCGGAGCTTTTGGTCGCCCGACAACGATCAATAATACCGAGACCCTGGCGTCAATCCCGCCAATTCTGCGTAAAGGCGCGCAGTGGTTCTCTGATTTGGGTGTAAAAAACAGCGGCGGCAGTAAGATCTTCTCGGTTTCAGGGCACGTCAATCGACCCGGTAACTATGAAGTGCCCATGGGGATACCGTTTGCCGAACTGCTTGAACTGGCAGGCGGAGTTCTGGACGGACGAAGCCTGAAAGCAGTCATCCCAGGCGGGTCGTCGGTTCCGGTGCTCCCAGCGGAGCAGATCATGAACTGCACCATGGATTATGATGGCCTGGCGAAGGCTGGATCCGCACTGGGGGCGGGCTCAGTTATCGTAATGGACGAGTCGACCTGCATGGTGCAAGTACTGGAGCGTATCTCTTATTTTTATTTCGTTGAATCGTGTGGCCAGTGCACGCCGTGTCGCGAAGGCACCGGCTGGTTGTACCGAATGCTCAAACGAATCCGCTCTGGCCACGGTACCCCAGGAGATCTGGACCGTCTGAAATCGGTTGCGGATCGAATCGAGGGGCGCACGATCTGCGCGCTGGGTGATGCAGCCGCCTGGCCGGTACAAAGTTTTCTCAAACACTTTCGACACGAGTTCGAGGCGATGATCCCATCCCGAGTGGCGGCCTGATGGATGCAGCAGTGATGATCAATTTGAGTATTGATGGGCGCGAAGTTGAGGCCCACCCTGGCGCTATGATCATTCAGGCGGCCGATGCCGTTGGGATTTACATTCCACGATTTTGTTATCACGAGAAATTATCTATCGCGGCCAACTGCCGTATGTGCCTGGTGGAGGTCGAAAAAGCGCCCAAGCCATTGCCGGCCTGTGCAACACCGGTTGCCGAAGGCATGGTCGTTAAGACTCGCTCTGCATTAGCAACCGAGGCGCAGCAGGGCACTATGGAATTTCTGTTGATCAATCATCCGCTGGACTGCCCGGTTTGCGATCAGGGGGGTGAATGTCCACTGCAGGACCAGGCAATGGGATACGGTCAGGATCATTCCCGTTATCTGGAAAGTAAGCGAGCCATGCCGGCGCTCGATCTGGGCCCACTTATTGCCACTTCCATGACCCGTTGCATCCACTGCACCCGCTGTGTTCGGTTTGGCCAAGAAGTTGCCGGCGCTATGGAGTTGGGCGCGACTGGTCGCGGCGAGAGCATGGTTATCGAAACCTACCTGGATGGTACCGTTGATAGCGAGGTGTCGGGGAATATGATTGACCTGTGCCCGGTAGGTGCTCTAACTTCGAAGCCATATCGCTTCACTGCACGATCGTGGGAACTTCTAAGTCACAACGCAGTGAGCCCGCACGATTGTCTCGGATCAAATCTGACGATACAGACCGCGCAAGGTAACGTGAAACGGGTAGTGCCTCGCACTAACGAGTCCATCAATGAATGCTGGTTGTCCGATCGCGATCGATTTGCCTATGCTGGGGCCGATTGTGACGATCGATTCACCCAACCTTTGGTTCGAACCAGCGACGGTATGAAAGAGGTTTCCTGGGAGCAGGCGCTTAAGGAAGCAGTTGGGATTCTGAAAGCGGCCGAAACTGCGCCAGGCCTGGGCGTCGGAGCGCTGATTCACCCGATGAGCAGTGCTGAAGAGTTTTTTCTGCTACAAAAGCTTATCCGCGGCCTGGGCTCCTGCCATGTCGATCACCGGTTATTCCAAAAAGACTTCTCGGACGATGCGTCCATGTCGGCTTACCCGGGCATTGAGACACCGCTCCCAGAGTTCGATCAGCTTGGTGGTGTAGTGCTGATAGGGTGTGATCTACGTAAAGAATTACCCCTGGCGAGCTTAAGAGTGCGTCGGATGGCGCTAGCAGGCGGCCAGGTTGGCATGCTGGGGTGTTTTGCGGGCGATCCTAATTTCCCGGTCGCAGCGCGAGAGTTGGTGAGCCCGCCGGACTTACTCGGCGCTTTATGCACTTTGGTTGTAGCACTTGAAGGGGGTGCGGATGCGTTGCCCGCACAACTGCAATCACGGGCCGATCTAGTTAGTGACCCGAATCGTTTTTTATCCCTTGCCCGGATCCTGGACGGCGCAAAGGGTAATGGTTTGATTATTCTCGGTCAAAGCGCTGTAAACCACCCGGAGGCAGCTGGACTGCGGGCCGCAGCCAGTGTGTTGGCCGAAATCACCGGCTCTCAGGTAGGCTGGATTCACCCAAATAATAGCGCTGCTGCGTGGTGGTCTGGCGCAGTACCTCATCGTTTACCCGGAGGGGTAAAGGCGGCCGTGGAGGGAGCCAACGCTCAGTCAATGACCGAGCTCGATCTGGACACGGGGGTGCTTTTTGGTTTGGAGCCGGCCCTGGATCATGCGGACCCCGCGAGTCTCAATAAACTCCTTGTACGGGCACGAAGCGTAATCTCTTTCAACGCATTCCGCTCAGGTGTACCGGATCAGGCCCGAATCGCGCTACCCATTGCTCCTTATACCGAATCTTCCGGCACCTTTTTGAATTGCAATGGGAAGATGCAGTTCTCCCGAGCAGCAATCAAATCGCAGGGAAATTCACGACCGGGATGGAAGATATTACGGGTACTTGGCAATTTTCTTGATTTGGAAGGTTTTGACTACGTCGATATATCTGACGTATCAATGGAGCTCCCAAAACCCACTCAGGTCTGTGCCCGGACCAAGCCCCAAGCATGGAGCAGTTCAAGCGCTTGGCGCGCGAGCATCGTGGCAGGAAGCCTGTTCCGTGTGGGAGATGTTCCCATTTATCGTGGCGACCCGGTTGTTCGTCGTGCGACGGCTTTAGGGCGCACCCAGGATGGCTGGCGCGCCAGTTTTTGCCGCCTGCACCCCCAGGAAATGGTGTCCCGCGGTTTGAGCGACGGTGGCAAAGTGCGGGTTTTCAACGAGGTCGGATCCGTAAGTATCGGCGTATTGTCGGATAGCGGTATCCCGCCAGGCTCGATCTATCTCGCTGGTGCACACCCCGAGGCATCTGAGCTCGCTGTATCCGATCGATTATCCGTTGAGGCTATAGGCTAAACGGCATGACCTGGCTCCTTGCGTTCTGGGCGGAATTGCCGCTTATCGTACAACTTGGCGTAAAGATATTCGCCATCATTGGTCCTTTGATGGTCGCGGTCGCTTATTACACGCTGGCTGAGCGCAAAGTCATTGGTTATATGCATGTGCGCATCGGCCCCAACCGGGTTGGTCCGCGTGGGTTACTTCAGCCAATAGCGGATGCGGTCAAGCTGATGTTCAAGGAGATGATCGTACCGACTAATGCGGATCGTTATCTTTTTATTATTGCCCCGATATTGGCTCTTGCTCCGGCCCTGGGTGCCTGGGCAGTCGTCCCTTTTACCGATACCTTGGTACTCGCCGACATCAATGCCAGTTTGTTGTATGTATTGGCGTTAACCTCCATGGGAGTCTATGGCGTGGTAGTGGCCGGGTGGGCGTCTAATTCAAAGTACGCGTTTCTTGGGGCTATGCGCTCCGCCGCACAAATCGTGTCTTACGAAATCGCCATGGGTTTTGCCTTGGTGGGCGTGTTGATGGCAGCCGGAAGCCTTAATCTCAGGGAGATCGTACTCGCGCAATCGGGCGGAATACATCAGTGGTTTTTCATTCCTTTGTTTCCGCTTTTCCTGGTCTATCTCATCAGTGGGGTCGCGGAAACCAATCGTTCGCCGTTTGATGTCGCGGAGGGAGAATCAGAGATCGTAGCGGGTTTTCACGTCGAATACTCCGGAATGGGCTTCGCCGTATTTTTTCTGGCCGAGTACGCCAATATGCTTCTCATTTCGGCGTTGACCGTACTCATGTTTCTTGGTGGCTGGCACGCGCCAGCACAGATCCCGCCATTCGTCTGGGTTCCGGGATTGTTCTGGTTTTTTGGCAAGTTAGCGGTGGTAGCCTTTTTGTTTCTTTGGTTTCGTGCCACGTTCCCGCGCTACCGTTATGACCAGATTATGCGGCTGGGCTGGAAAGTCTTCATTCCCGTTACGCTTGTCTGGATTACCGTGATTGGAGTTGCAAAATTCTTCACCCCGTTTGGCCACTGGTTCGGCTGACGCTCGGCTATGTTCAAACGTATTTTTAATACCTGGTTTCTACTCGAGCTGGTCAGAGGTTTAGGGGTAACTGGCGGTTATTTCTTTCGCAAGAAATTTACGATCCAGTACCCGGACGAAAAGACTCCGAAATCTCCTCGATTTCGTGGTCTGCATGCGTTACGCCGTTACCCCAACGGTGAAGAACGCTGTATTGCTTGCAAGCTTTGTGAGGCCGTGTGTCCGGCGCTGGCGATCACCATTGAGTCGGAAGAGCGAGATGACGGCACCCGCCGGACTACCCGATATGATATCGACCTATTCAAATGCATTTACTGCGGGTTTTGTGAAGAAGCATGTCCGGTTGATTCGATTGTACTTACCGACCTACATGAATATCACTTCGAGACCGGCGCATCTGGCACTATCAGTAAGTTAGATCTGTTGCGTATAGGTGATACCCATGAGGGCGCAATCGCGCGGGCCCGCGAAGCGGATGCTGAGTACCGCTAAAACGATGACTTTCCTGCAACTCATTTTTTACATCTTTGCCACAGTACTGGTCGGCGCCAGTCTTATGGTCATTACTGTGCGAAATCCAGTGCGCGCTGCGCTTTTTTTAGTGTTGGCATTCTTCAGCGCCGCGTGCCTTTGGTTAACGCTTGAAGCGGAGTTTTTGGCGATTACTCTGGTGTTGGTTTATGTCGGAGCCGTCATGGTGCTCTTCCTCTTCGTGATCATGATGCTTGATGTCAATATTGCCCAAATGCGTGCTGGGTTTGCCCGTTACCTGCCTTTGGGACTCATCGTTGCTGTGGTAATGGCCGGGGAGTTAACGTTGGTGATGCTTTCCGGTGAATTCGGCTTGGATCATGCGCCACGGCCAGTCGGGCAGGCAGCCGACTACAGTAACACCCGGGCGCTGGGCGAAGTCATCTACACCGATTATGTTTTTGCATTCGAGCTAGCCGCATTAATTCTTCTGGTCGCGATCATCGCCGCAATTTCGCTCACGTTGCGTCGTCGCCCCCAGACTCGTACCCAATCTCCGCAAAAACAGGTCCGGGTTCGAAAGCAGGATCGCCTTCGTGTCGTGCAAATGCCGACCAGCCAGCAGGACAAGCCATGATCCCGCTTTCTCATTATTTAGTAGTTGGGGCGTTATTGTTCGCGATCAGCGTAGTAGGCATTTTTATTAATCGTAAGAATCTGGTCATCATTCTGATGGCGATTGAGCTTCTGTTGCTGGCAGCCAATATGAACTTTGTAGCTTTCTCGTATTATCTGGGAGATCTGTCCGGGCAGGTCTTTGTTTTCTTCATTTTGACTGTTGCCGCGGCGGAGGCAGCGGTTGGGCTGGCGATCTTGATCGTGCTGTTTCGCACGCGACGCTCGATCAACGTTCAGGATCTGGATAGCCTGCAGGGCTGATCTTCCGCCATGACAAAAGAGCTCTTATATCTCGCTATTCCGCTTTCGTGCCTGTTGGCCGCTCTGATTGCAGGGTTTTTCGGCGCCAAGATCGGTCGATTTGCCGCCCACCGTGTCGCGATAGCAGGCGTCGGTTTGTCGTTTGTGTTGTCACTCGTGGTAGCGATCGATGTTTTTTCAGGGAATATATATAACGGCACTATCTATACCTGGGCGAACATTGGCCCGATCCATTTTGAGATTGGATTTTTGCTGGATCAGTTGTCGGTAGTGATGATGGTTGTCGTGACATTTGTATCCCTTATGGTCCACATCTACACCATCGGCTACATGGCTGATGATCCAGGATATACCCGATTCTTCAGTTACATCGCCCTGTTTACATTCGCCATGCTCATCCTGGTGATGTCTAACAATTTCCTGCAGTTGTTCTTCGGCTGGGAAGGGGTAGGGCTCGTGTCTTATCTGCTGATTGGGTTCTGGTACGAAAGGGAGTCTGCTATTCGAGCGAATCTCAAGGCATTTCTAGTCAATAGGGTTGGAGACTTTGGGCTTGTTCTTGGAATCGGCGCTGTTCTCGCCCTGTTTGGCACCCTGGACTACGCAACAGTCTTCTCTGCGGCACCGGGAAAAGTCAACGACGTGATTGTGGGTCCTCTTGGATATGAGTGGCACTGGATGACCTTGATCTGCCTTTTATTGTTTGTTGGGGCGATGGGTAAATCGGCTCAGGTACCGCTTCATGTCTGGTTGCCGGACTCGATGGAAGGGCCGACTCCGATATCGGCCCTGATTCACGCAGCGACCATGGTTACCGCAGGCATTTTTCTTGTCGCACGCATGTCACCACTTTTTGAACACTCTGTTACTGCTTTGTCGGTCGTTCTGGTGATTGGCGCGCTGACAGCGTTACTGATGGCACTGGTCGCGTTGGTTCAAAACGACATCAAGCGGGTTGTAGCGTACTCCACCCTTTCCCAACTGGGCTATATGACCGTGGCCTTAGGGGCATCCGCATACTCAGTAGCCATCTTCCATCTGGCAACGCATGCGTTCTTCAAGGCCTTGCTTTTTCTTGCGGCGGGCTCAGTGATTATCGCCATGCATCATGAGCAGGATATGCGAAAAATGGGCGGGTTGCGTAAAGCTCTGCCGGTCACTTATCTGACCTGCGTGGTTGGAAGTCTTGCGCTGGCCGGTATACCCCCGTTTTCTGGCTTCTTCTCAAAGGATGCCATTATCGATGCGGTACATAACGCCTCGATCCCGGGCGCTGGATTCGCCTACTTCGCGGTGCTTTTGGGCGTGATCATTACGGCGTTTTATTCTTTTAGGCTGGTCTTTTTGACGTTTCACGGCGAGCCGCGTATGGGTCAAGAAGTCAGATCGCATGTGCATGAACCGCCGCGGGTTGTGACAGTACCCTTGGTGCTGTTAGCGATACCATCGGTCATCGCCGGCGGGGCCTTTGTGGCGCCCGCGCTCACTGGCGAGCTTTTTGGCGCAGCAGTTGCCTCGGCAGGCCACGAACCAGGGGATATGCCGACGGGTGCTTTTGCCATGTTAGCTCATGCACCATTCGCATTACCGTTTTGGCTTTCCTTGGCGGGAATCGGGGGGGCTTGGGTATTTTATATTGCGCGGCCACAGTGGCCCGGGCAGTTCGCCAAGCGGTTTAAAACCCTCTACTGGATCCTCGATCGCAAGTACGGATTTGACTCACTGTATCAGAGGGTTTTTGCTGACGGAAGTGTCGCTGTTGGGCGCGCTTTTTGGGAGTGGGGTGATCGGCGTTTGATTGATGGCGTCCTGGTTAACGGCACCGCGTCGATGGTGGGTCGGCTTGCGACCCGGTTACGTCAGATTCAAAGCGGCCTGGTGTACCACTATGCGTTCGCAATGATCATTGGTCTGGTTTTATTTATTTCATGGTTTCTCTTTCGTTAGGAAAATGGATTCTTGAACTGGTTCGACCAACATCTTCTTTCGCTTCTTATCTGGTTCCCGGTTTTAGGCGGAATCTTTGTGCTTGCGACCGGGGATGACCGCAATGCGGCCACGGCGCGTCGGATGGCATTAGGATTCTCGGTCGCGATCTTCGCTTTGAGCCTGCCGTTGTGGACTCGTTTTGATACCCAAACTGCTGCCATGCAGTTCGTTGAAAAAACGCCGTGGATTGAACGTTTCAGCGTGTACTACTCTCTGGGGATCGATGGGATCGCCATGCCGCTGGTGCTCCTGACTACCTTCCTTACCGTAATTGTCATCATCTCTGGCTGGCAGGTAATTAGTCAGCGGGTTGCACAGTACTTCGCTGCCTTTCTTATCATGGAAGGGTTGATGATTGGGGTGTTCTGCGCGCTGGATGCGGTCTTGTTCTACCTGTTCTGGGAGGCGATGTTGATCCCGATGTTTCTCATAATCGGGATCTGGGGTGGGCCGAATAGAGTGTATGCCGCGATCAAGTTCTTTCTTTATACCTTGCTGGGGTCGCTGTTGATGCTGGTCGCCTTGATATATCTGTACATGGTTGCGCAGGGGTCCTTTGATATTCTTGAGTTTCACCAACTCCCCTTGGGGGCCACGGCCCAGGCTCTGATATTTTTTGCTTTTTTTGCCGCATTTGCGGTGAAAGTCCCCATGGTGCCGGTTCATACCTGGCTGCCCGATGCTCATGTTGAAGCACCAACGGGGGGCTCAGTGATCCTTGCCGCGATTACCTTGAAAATGGGAGCCTATGGGTTCTTGCGACTATGCATTCCAATCACGCCGGATGCGGCGCACCGGTTTGCGCCATTAGTGATAGGGCTATCCTTGGTTGCCGTCGTCTATATCGCTCTGGTGGCCTTGGTGCAACGTGACATGAAAAAATTAATTGCCTATTCTTCGATCTCACACATGGGATTTGTGACCCTGGGCTTTTTTGTTTTTGAGACCATGGCAATGGAGGGTGCTGTGGTGCAGATGATTTCACACGGTTTCGTCTCCGGGGCTTTGTTCCTTTGTGTTGGCGTACTTTATGACCGTCTGCACTCGCGAGAGATTGCCACTTATGGTGGCGTGGCAAAGGTAATGCCAGTGTTCGCGTTCTTTTTGGTGTTTTTCGCTATGGCCAACGCGGGATTACCAGGGACCTCGGGGTTTGTTGGGGAGTTTTTGGTGATTCTTGGCACTTTTTCAGTCAATGGCTGGTATGCCGCTGCTGCGGCTCTGACCTTAGTGTTCGGCGCTGCTTACACCCTTTGGATGGTAAAACGCGTTGTTTTTGGACCTCTAACCAATAGCGCGGTCGAGGGCATGAATGACGTTGACTCGCGAGAGTTCCTGATTCTCGCCCTGGTGGCCATTGCGGTGATGGCATTGGGGCTGTGGCCGGCGCCTTTACTCGAAGTGATGCATGCCAGCGTTGACAATTTGCTGGCCCACGCGTCGGTGTCGAAGCTGTGATGACTCTTGCCAGCCTTAATCTTTGGGTAATTGCGCCAGAAATACTATTGTCAGTCGTGGCGTGTCTGGTCCTGTTGATAGACCTATTCCTGCCAGCGGACCGGCGCCCTGGCGTGGGCTACCCGTTGGCTCTGTTTGCCTTGCTTGGCGCGGCAATGGCGTCCTTGATGGGATTGGATAACGGCTCCATGACGGCCTTGAACGAGCTCGTCATAAGCGATGGCGTCGGTGCTGTGCTTAAGGCTGGCACCGGAATTGGAACTGCGGGAGTGCTGATTTACTCGCGAGAATATGCTCGTGTACGTGGGTTATGGCGAGCTGAATATCTGGTACTCATCCTGTTTGCGGTCGTTGGCATGATGACGATGATCGGCGCCAATCATCTGCTCACGCTCTATGTCGGGCTGGAACTTCTGGCGCTTTGCCTTTACTCGATGATTGGAATGCAAAGAGATTCGGTTCGCGCAGCCGAAGCCGCTATGAAATATTTTGTTCTCGGCGCTTTGGCCTCGGGAATTTTGTTGTACGGGATGTCACTTTTATACGGGCTGACGGGTTCGCTCTCACTAGCAGAGCTGGCGTCATCATCTGGGTCCTTCGCCCCAACGAATCTTCCATTGCTGACTGCTGTTGTCTTGATTGTGGCAGGCCTTTTATTCAAGTTAGGGGTTGTGCCGTTTCATATGTGGGTGCCAGACGTATACGATGGCTCGGCGACAAGTACCACCTTGTTTTTGTCGTCGGTTCCAAAACTGGCCGCCTTTGCAATCATGCTTCGGTTGTTGGCCTATGGCCTTGGTGATTGGGTCTCGGCTTGGCAGGATATGCTGGCGATCGCTGCAGTGCTGTCAATCTCAGTGGGCAATATAGTCGCCATTGCCCAGACCAGTATCAAGCGGATGCTTGGGTATTCGACGATTTCACATATGGGATTTTTGCTGTTGGGATTCCTGGGTGGTACGGCGCACGGGTATTCGGCATCGCTGAGTTATGTTGTGATCTACACCGTGATTACCCTGGGCGCTTTTGGAATCATCCTACTCTTATCCAAACCTCAATTTGAATCCGATGCGCTGAGTGATCTTAAGGGATTGAATCACCGCCGACCGGGCCTGGCCTTTTTAATGCTGATCGTGATGTTCTCCCTCGCGGGGGTACCTCCAACGGCTGGGTTTTTTGCCAAACTTCTGGTTTTACAGGCCGCTTTGGAGAACGGTTTTCTCTGGACCGTTATTGTCGCCGTCGTAATGGCGGTTGTGGGCGCTTTTTATTACCTTCGGGTGGTGAAGTTGATGTATTTTGACTTGCCCGACCAAGACGACCAGGTTTTATCCGCACCCGAGCTAGATCATGTTTCCACTGCTGCCCGGTGGGTGTTGACAGTAAACGTACTTTCTTTGGTATTAGTCGTGCCATGGATTGGCAATCTGGTGGATTGGCTCACTCGGACACTTGGAACCTTTGGCCGACTTTAAGATCATTTAGGACACTATTTCTGGAATAGACCCATGCTCCGTTGAGGTAAGTTAGGCGCCAAAATCGGTCGTTAGAAAGCTTCGTTTTGTGATAAAATTCGCCCTTCATTCGCGGTAGAGTGCGCTGCCATTTTGGCTCTGGTGCGGCGGCCAAGCGAGCCCTTCAATCATCTGTTTTTTTGTCCCGCATTGAGCGGGCGACAAGCCCCTTATGGAAGAAATAGCTAAAGAAACCCTACCCGCGAATCTCGAGCAGGAGATGCGTCGGTCCTATCTGGACTACGCAATGAGCGTTATCGTAGGGCGAGCGTTGCCGGATGTACGCGATGGGCTCAAGCCTGTTCATCGTCGAGTGTTGTACGCGATGTCGGTGCTGGGTAACGAATGGAACAAGCCCTATAAGAAGTCTGCAAGGGTGGTCGGAGATGTCATCGGTAAGTACCATCCGCACGGCGATACCGCAGTTTACGACGCGATTGTACGATTAGCCCAATCTTTCTCGCTGCGTTATCCGCTCGTGGATGGGCAGGGGAACTTTGGTTCAGTGGACGGCGATTCCCCCGCCGCCATGCGCTACACCGAAATTCGCCTCGCCCGAATTGCTCACGAGTTGCTCGACGATCTTGATCGTGAAACAGTCGATTTTGTTCCAAACTATGACGAAACCGAACATCAGCCCGCGGTACTACCCGCGCGGTTCCCAAACCTTCTCGTTAACGGCTCGACTGGAATTGCTGTTGGTATGGCAACCAACATCCCACCCCATAACCTGTCTGAAACCATTAGCGCGTGTCTTGCCCTAATTGATCAGCCAGAGGTTAGTTTTGATAAACTGATTCAGTTGCTGCCAGGACCGGATTTTCCAACCTCCGGCATCATTAACGGTAGCCGTGGAATTCGCGAGGCCTATGAAACTGGCCGAGGGCGGATCCACGTTCGAGCCCGGGTCGATATTGAGACCATCGAACGTAATGATCGGACGGCGCTTGTAGCCGTCGAACTGCCCTATCAAGTAAACAAGGCCAGACTGCTCGAGAAGATTGCCCAACTGGTTCGCGATAAACGCTTGGAGGGGATTTCTGGATTACGGGACGAGTCCGATAAATCTGGCATGCGTATGGTGATTGAACTGAAAAAGGGAGAGAACCCCGAGGTAGTCCTGAATAACCTATATCAGCACACCCAGATGCAGACGGTGTTTGGTATTAACCTAGTGGCATTGCGAAATAATCAGCCCCGGTTATTTAACCTACGGGAGTTGCTTGACGACTTCGTCCTTCACCGACGCGAAGTGGTTACCCGCAGGACTTTGTTTGATCTGAGAAAAGCCAGGGCCCGGGCCCATCTCCTGGAAGGGCTTGCAGTTGCGTTGGCGAACCTTGATCCAGTGATAGAGCTAATCAAAAAAGCCGCCAATCCGGGCGATGCCAGATCTGGGTTGTTGGCCCAGTCGTGGAACCCTGGAGTTATCTCCCAGATGCTTCTCGCCTCCCAGGTTGAACCGATCGCCGCCGACGATGTCGCATCGGGGTACGGTATGGTCGAAGATGGGTATCGACTATCCGAAGTTCAGGCTCAGGCGATTCTCGACCTTCGCTTGCACCGTTTGACCGGTCTGGAGCAGGAGAAAATTCGTACCGAATATTCGGAAATTCTCGAACGAATTCGAAGTCTGCTCGAGATTCTGGAAGATCCCGACCGATTGATGCAGGTGGTGAGGAAGGAGTTGGTCGACATCCGTGATCGATATGGTGACGCACGGCGCACTGAGATCATTGAGCGGCACGAAGATCTCAATAACGAAGACCTGATCACCCCGGAGGACATGGTCGTTACCCTATCCCACGAGGGGTACGCTAAGTCGCAACCGGTTGCCGATTATCAGGCACAACGGCGCGGCGGAAAAGGACGGGTTGCAACACGAACCAAGGAGGCCGATTTTGTAAAGACCATGTTCGTGGCCAACACCCACGACACCGTTATGTGTTTTTCCGATCGTGGCAAGGTGTATTGGTTAAAGGTTTACCAGTTGCCCCAAGCTGGACGCCAAGCCCGTGGGCGACCGCTAGTGAATCTGCTTCCTTTGCAGGATGGGGAGCGGGTTACGGCTGTGCTGCCCTTGAACCATAAAGACCAAGGGCAATATGTTTTCATGGTCACTCGGCAAGGCATTTCGAAAAAATGCCTTCTTGAGAATTTCTCGAGGCCGCGCTCTGCCGGCCTGATCGCGGTCGATCTTAACGAAAACGATGAGTTGGTGGAGGTGGGGCTGACGGATGGTGAATCTGACATTTTACTTTTCACCTCCGCGGGTAAGGTGATTCGGTTTTCCGAAGGCCATGTCAGGTCTATGGGGCGAACCGCCCGTGGGGTACGGGGTATCAAATTGAAATCCGACCAGGCGGTCATCTCAATGCTTATTATTAATAGTGCAACTGATGAAGCGAAAGTATTGATCGCCACTGAAAACGGCTACGGCAAGCGCACCGAGTTATCGGACTTCCCGCGTAAGAACCGGGGAGGTCAGGGCGTCATCGCGATTAAAGTGGGTGAGCGGAACGGGCTTGTCGTTGGAGCACAGTTGGTGTTGGATGATGATGACCTTATCCTGATTACTGGCGGCGGACGACTCGTTCGAACCCGAGCAAAGGAGATTACCGTGGTCGGGCGAAACACCCAGGGGGTCAGATTGATGCGGTTGGGAAAAGAAGAACAGCTGACCAGCCTTGGCAAGGTGGTTGAGGAGGCTGTTGATGAATTGGGGCCGGACGAGGCCTGATGCTTTCGGTTTCAGAGTGAGAAAAGAACGTTGGATTGTCGAAAAGCTCGGCGAAAACCCATGATACTATTCGCCGATTCCGGGCCGCGCCTAACCACTTTTCGGTAAATGGGGATTAGCTGCTTTATGCTGCGACGGCAGTCCAGCCGCCGGCGGCTAAAAGCACGCTAGGTAAGCGAGATATCTATTAACGTCAGTCGCCAAGCTAGATTTTGTTAACCATGTCTGCCAAGTCAACCCTTCAAACCCTTCGCGCCCGCATCGATAAGATTGATCATGAGCTATTGCGATTAATCAACGAGCGGGTCAGCCTTGCGGCCAAAGTGGGTACTGACAAAGCAATTCGGCAGGAGTCAGTTTACCGCCCGGAACGTGAGGCCCAGATTATTGAGCGGCTGGTTCAAGAAAACCCAGGTCCTCTTTCGGCCGAGGCTACGAGCTTCATTTTTCGAGAAATAATCTCACTCGCCCGTTGCGCTGAAACCCAGATTACCATCGCAGCTCTTGGGCCAAGTGGTACGTTCAGTGAGCAGGCGGCCTACAGACTATTTGGCCATCAGATTTCACTGGTAGAGGCAATCAGCATAGAGGACGTGTTCCGCCTGGCCGAGGCGGGAGAGGCGCTGTACGGGGTGGTACCCGTGGAGAATTCAACGGAGGGCGGCGTCAATTCCACTCTCGATTTATTGCTGGATACTCCATTAGTAATCAGCAATGAGGTAGAGCTTAAGATCGCACACTGCTTGCTAGCGCAACCAGGTGCAGGCCCTCCCACCCAGATCGCTGCCCATCAGCAGGCGCTCGCCCAGTGTCGTCAGTGGTTAGCGGCCCACTTCCCCGGGGTTCCTCTGGTTGCCAAGGCCAGTAATGCCGACGCGGCACGTTCTGCAGGGGCTGACAAAACCATATATGCGGTCGCGTCGGCGACAACCGCGCCAATTTACGACCTTGAGATCAAGGTGCGTAATATTGAAGATAATCCCGGGAATACGACCCGTTTTCTGGTTCTTTCTACCGAAGCGGTTGGCCCGAGTGGGCGGGATAAAACCAGTCTGGTCATGTCAAATACAAACCAGCCCGGCTCCTTGTATCAACAACTTGCACCGCTTGCCGACGCCGGCATAAGCATGACTAGAATTGAGTCGCGGCCGATGCGGGCGGGGTTATGGGAGTATGTCTTCTTTGTTGATATTGAGGGCCACATAGAGGATTCCAAAGTGGAAGCCGCTGTCGAGGCGATCAAAAAGGAGTCCGCTTTTTTTAAAGTGCTTGGGTCTTATCCACGCGGCTTGTGAGCAAGAAAACCTTGGATGTGGAGTCGATTACTGCGGCAGGGGTGCGGCATTTGCAGCCTTACCAGCCGGGTAAGTCGGTTGAGGAGCTTGAGCGCGAGCTGGGACTCAGTTCGATTATTAAATTGGCGTCTAACGAGAACCCATGGGGCGCTTCAACAGCTGTGGCGGCTGCGGTGACCAGGGTTCTCAGTGGGCTCGAACGTTACCCAGATGGGTCCGGACATCGCCTGAAAAACGCCCTAAGTCGCAAATTGGGGGTTTCCTCCGGGCAGATCACCCTCGGCAACGGATCTAACGACGTTCTTGAGCTTTTGGTGCGTTGCTTTGTTGAGCCAGGCGAAGGAGTGGTGGTTTCCGACCACGCCTTCGCGGTTTACACGCTTGCAGCAAAAAGCGTCAATGCGACTATTTCAACTGTGCCTGCGTGTGATTATGGCCATGACCTTGAGGCTATGGCGCAGGCCGTTGATGAGGGCACTAAACTCATTTTTATAGCAAATCCCAACAACCCGACCGGTACTTATGTCGGATACGAGGAATTGCTCAGGTTTCTGGAACGGATCCCTGAAAAAGGCATCACGGTTTTGGATGAAGCCTATTTCGAGTATGTTGACGACCGCGACTACCCTAATGGCGTTGAGTTACTGGAGCGTTTCCCGGGCCTTGTTGTTACTCGCACCTTTTCGAAGGTTTACGGATTAGCCGGGCTCCGGGTCGGATACGCGATCGCCTCGGAGGCTATTACTGAAACTCTGAACCGGGTCCGACAACCATTTAATGTTAACTCGCTTGCGCTTGCGGCGGCTGAAGCAGCCTTGTCGGACGAGCAATTTGTTCGGCTGAGCCGCAAGGAGAACATCAAAGGCATGAGCCAACTCTGTCGCGGCTTTGAGGCCCTGGGGCTAAATTGGATTCGGTCCAGTGGAAACTTCATTTGCGTCAAGGTTGGGTCTAAAGCCACTCAGATTTATAAGTCGATGTTAGGTCAGGGAGTTATCGTGAGGCCTGTCGCTAACTACGGATTACCCGAACATCTGCGGGTTACCATTGGCCTGCCACAAGAAAACCATCGCCTGCTTGAAACACTTGCAATGGCATTGCGTCAGGTGGGAAAGGCCTGACCCAATGAAAAGGCCTCGCCAGTCGCTGGGAACAGTCGCAATTATCGGCGTAGGCCTGATTGGAGGCTCGCTGGCCAGCGCGCTAAAAAGCTCCGGTAGGGTCGATACCATAATAGGATGTGGCCGAAGTGCTGCAAATTTGGATCACGCTTTAGATCTTGGCTTACTGGATCATTGGACCCACGACCCCGAGGAGGCCGCATCCGCCGGTGATGTCGTGATGCTGGCTGCACCAGTTAGCGCGGTGATTGGCTTGATGCCTCTTATGGAGCGAGCGTTGCGGCCAACGGCCGTACTGACCGACGCCAGTAGCGTCAAAATGAGTGTCAATCGGGCGGCTAGATCCTCCTTGGAGAGCAAGTTTTCACGCTTTGTGCCCGGCCACCCGGTGGCTGGGAGTGAAAAAAGCGGCGCCAGTGCTGCTAAAGCGGACCTGTTTCAGAATCATTGGGTCATTCTGTCTCCCCTGGCTGAGACTGATGAAGATGCAGTTGATTTGGTGACCGAAATGTGGGCTGCCGCCGGAGCGCGAACTCGGCTCATGAGTGAGTCTTTGCATGATCAGGTCCTGGGCATGATTAGCCATTTGCCGCATGTTGTGGCCTATGCCCTGATGTCGCTGTTGGACACGCAGGCAGCCCGCGATGACTGCATGACGCTAGCGGCCGGAGGGTTTTATGATATCAGTCGGATTGCCTCTAGTGATCCTGTGATGTGGCGCGATGTTCTGTTGCACAATGGTCCGGTCGTGCGCGAGTTAATTGCAAAATACCGGGACACCCTTGGTGAACTGGACCGTCTGATCGAGTCGGCTGACGGCCCTCGACTGGAGTCCTGGTTTGCCAACGCCCGAGAACTTAGAGGCGCGATACAGGAGTTGCGACCGCCCGCAAAACGTGACTCGGAATGAGTTCGATAATCGCGAGCGAAAGTAGCCGATTGGAAGGGTCGATCCGGGTGCCGGGAGATAAGTCAGTCAGCCATCGCGCGGTGATGTTAGGGGCCATTGCCGTTGGCGAGTCTAAAATACACCGCCTACTTGAAGGGGAGGATGTGCTCGCTACAGTTGCTGCTTTTCGGGCAATGGGGGTAGAGATGTCCGGCCCGTGCGACGGATCTTTGGAGATTCAAGGGGTAGGGCTTAACGGTTTAACTAAGCCCGCCAGCCCGCTTGATATGGGTAACTCAGGCACAGCCATGCGGTTGCTTGCTGGATTGCTTGCCGGCCAGGCCTTCCCGGCGACCCTCACAGGAGATATTTCGTTGCGTCAAAGGCCTATGGAGCGGATTATTACCCCACTTAGCCGGATGGGTGCCGACTTAGGTGCAACCGGTGGGAAGCCACCGTTGACCATCAATCCGGTTTCTCGCCTACAGGGGATCAGTTATCAACTGCCGATGGCAAGCGCCCAAGTGAAATCGAGTATTTTGCTAGCCGGCCTGTACGCTAAGGGGCGCACTCAAATTCGTGAATCGACGCCCACCCGAGATCACACCGAACGAATGATCGCCGGGTTTACCGGGCGGAGTTGGGAGCAAGGCAATCCCATTCGAGTTGACAGTGGCCTCATCTTACGCGGGCAAAAGATTACCGTGCCTGGCGATATTTCTTCGGCTGCGTTCTTTCTGGTGGCTGCTACTCTGTGCCCGGGTAGTGAGGTTACCCTTTGCGGAATTGGCATCAACCCGACGCGCGCGGCGGTGTTGGAAATCTTGAATTTAATGGGTGCGAATATTGAAATTTGTGATCAACGTCAGGAGTCAGGTGAGCCACTATGCGATCTTAGGGTGCGATCTCAGCGCCTCAAAGGGATCGACGTGCCTCGAGGTCTGGTGGCCAACGCTATCGATGAGTTTCCGGTGCTTGCAATAGCCGCGGCCGGCGCTGACGGTACTACCCGTATTCGGGGGGCTACTGAATTGCGTTTCAAGGAGTCTGACCGAATCAGCGTCGTGGTCCAAGGATTGGGAAATCTTGGAATCAACGCCATTGAGTACGAGGATGGGATGGACATCATCGGAGGGGAATTTCGCTCTGGAACGATTGATAGTCGAGGCGACCACCGAATCGCGATGGCGTTCGCAGTTGCGGGATGTTGTAGCGGTGGGTCGGTAGTCGTTGATGATTGTCGGAATATTGCAACTTCCTTCCCAGGTTTTGTTGAAACTGGCTGTTCCCTTGGGATGAACCTGGTCGAGAAGCTGTGATTCAAGATTCTGACTTAAAGGTTCCAGTGGTGGCGATCGACGGCCCGAGCGGAACCGGGAAAGGCACTGTGGCGGCCCAGGTTGCAGGACAGCTTGGCTGGCACGTTCTCGATAGCGGAGCCTTGTACCGCGCGTTTGCTTATGCGGCTCGAATAAAAGGGGTAAACCCTGATGACTTTCAAGAGGTCGTTGATATCGATGTGGATTCGCAAATCACATTTCAGAGAACTGCTGGTGAAGTTCGAATAATACTGGCTGGGGAGGATGTAACTGATGCGGTGCGTGGCGAAGAGGGAGGGCGTGCGGCGTCGATCTACGCGGCCATCCCTGCTGTCAGATCGATATTGCTGGCGAGACAAAGGGCGGCCCGAAAGGTGCCTGGCCTCGTTGCGGATGGGAGGGACATGGGCACCGTAGTCTTTTCGGACGCCGATGCTAAGATATTTCTCGACGCTTCGCCGAAAGTCAGGGCAGAAAGGCGCTATAAACAGTTGAAGGAAAAGGGTTTCGATGTTAATCTCGCGCGCCTTGAGAAAGAGATCGCTGAGCGGGATCGCAAGGATGCCACCCGCGCGGAGTCTCCATTGATGCCGGCCGAAGACGCTTTTAGAGTTGATACATCCCACAAAAGTATCGATGAGGTTGTGGAACAGGTAATGGTTTTCGTTCACTCTTGCCTGCGGAATTCAACCAGTTAAGAGCATTACCCCTGGCATCGCGACTCAGAACTAATGGGGCCAGTAGTAGACTGGCCAAAATTCACCTCAAACAAGTTGTCAGCGAGAAGTCATCGCGGCACCCTATTTAAAAATGTCTGAAAATTTCGCGGAACTCCTAGAAGAAAGCCTCAAAAACTCGGTCATGCAGATCGGTGCAGTCATCTCTGCAGAGGTTGTTGATATCAACGCCGACTATGTCGTCGTAAATGCCGGCCTTAAATCAGAGGCCGAAATACCTGCCACTGAATTCCGTGATGCGGATGGCGCCGTTTCAGTCACGATCGGGGATTATGTCGAGGTCGCGATAGAGGCTCTGGAAGATGGGTTCGGAAACACGCGACTATCGCGCGAACGGGCACGCCGGGAAAAATCCTGGGAAACTTTAAGGAACTCTTTTGAGAACGAAGTAGTCGTGAAGGGTTTCCTCACCGGAAAAGTAAAAGGCGGCTTTACGGTATCGCTAGACGAAGTGCGTGCGTTTCTCCCTGGCTCTTTGGCTGATGTACGCCCAGTTACTGATTCCACCTATCTGGAGAACCGTGAGCTCGAATTCAAGGTGATCAAACTTGATCAGGCCAGGAACAACGTTGTGGTCTCAAGGCGCGCGGTCGTTGAGCAAGAAATGCAAGAAGAGCGCAACGCCCTTTTGGAGACTTTAGAAGAGGGTCAGGTGGTGACCGGGGTAGTCAAGAACCTGACCGACTACGGGGCATTCGTCAATCTGGGCGGGCTGGATGGATTGCTACATATTACCGACATCGCCTGGAAACGCGTCAAGCACCCCTCAGAGATGCTGAGCGTGGGCGATGAACTCCAGGTTCGGGTGCTCAAGTTTGACCGTGAACGTAGCCGGGTATCGCTCGGGATGAAACAGCTTGGCGAGGATCCTTGGGCCGATATCGCAAGGCGCTACCCAGAAAAGACACGAATTTTTGGAAAAGTCACCAATATCACTGACTACGGCGCCTTTGTTGAGCTTGAGGAAGGGGTTGAAGGACTGGTTCATGTCTCAGAAATGGACTGGACCAACAAGAACGTCCATCCGAATAAGGTTTGCCATCTGGGTGATGAGGTGGAGGTAATGGTACTTGAAGTCGATTCTGAGCGGCGTCGAATTTCGCTCGGGATGAAACAGTGCTCCGGCAACCCCTGGGAGGAGTTTTCGGTAACGCATCAGCGCAACGATCGAATCACTGGCGAAATCAAATCAATTACCGATTTTGGTGTATTTATCGGCCTAGATGGGGGAATCGATGGCCTGATTCATTTGAGTGATCTATCCTGGGACCGGGAAGGCGAAGAGGCGGTGCGTGATTTTAAAAAGGGCGATCAGATTACTGCCATCGTGCTCTCGGTGGACTCCGAGCGTGAACGTATCTCATTAGGAGTTAAGCAGGCAGAAGAGGATCCTTTTAATGCCTTTGTTGGAGCCCACCCAAAAGGCACGCCTGTTAAGGGTACGATTAGAAGTGTCGATGCGAAAGGCGCCATCGTGGATCTGGGGGACGGTATTGAAGGGTACCTCCGGGCCACCGAGCTGTCACGGGATTATGTCGAAGACGCTCGATCTATATTGAATACCGACGCTGAGATCGAGGCTAAGATTACCAGCATTGATCGCAAGACTCGTCGTATCACCTTGTCGGTAAAGGCGCTGGACGCAGAAATCGAGGATCAGGCGATTCAGGAGTACAGTGGACAGGTGTCTGGCCGAACATCGCTTGGTGACAAACTTAAGGAAGAATTTGAAAAACAGGACGCCTGAGCCGATGGGCTTCGACTCACGGATTGACCAGGCGGCCGGGCAATGACATGAAGACGATGACCAAGTCGGATTTGATTGAGCGTTTAGCCCGCGAGCAGCCGCACTTGCCGTCACGTGATGTCGAATTCTCCGTCAATGCTGTACTAGAGCATATGCGCCGCTCTCTGGTGGCGGGCGATCGCATTGAGATCAGAGGCTTTGGCAGCATTGGCCTGAGATTTCGACTGCCCAGGACAGGGCGCAACCCGAAAACCGGCGAAGCGGTGAACGTACCAGGCAAGTTTGTAGCGCACTTCAAGCCTGGCCGATTGCTTCGTGAGCGGGTCAATCGAAGCGCTGCCACTGCCCAAGCCCAATTTGACGAGCTCGACTGAGCTTACCGGCCGGGTAGATTCGCATCCGCCCAGTGTACATCCGGCGTCAGGCTCGAGCCCCTCGGCTTGGCTAGCCCGGGCGGCTCTAATTTGGGAAGGCCGCCCCGAAGGTTAAACGACTATGCTGAAAAAAGTGACCCTGTTTGTCGTGCTACTTGGGATAGGCATTTTCGGCGTGACAGTCGCAGTAAAAAATCCGATCAAGGTGCCACTTCGCTATTATTTTGATTTGGCCTGGGAAGGACCACTGGTAATCGCGTTGTTGGCCGCGCTCGTGATCGGGTTTGTGCTTGGGCTATTAACGGGGCTTTTTCGCATATTGGCGTTGCGCCGAGAATTGAGGCGACATCGAGTCGAGCAAACGGTTTCGCGAGACATCGGAGTGCCACCACCCGGGAGCTCCTAGTTACGATGGACCCCATCTGGCTAGTGCTCTTGCTACCCGTTGCGGCCGGGTCAGGGTGGCTCGCGGCCCGCTATCGCAACGTCGCTCGGGGAAAAGATACCTCTGGGCTGCCTGCCACCACTGCCTATTTCAAGAGCCTTAATTTCCTTCTTACAGAGCAGCACGACAAAGCCTTAGACGTGTTGGTGCAGGCTCTGGAGGAGCAAGACGAGGATCTTGAGATCCAGTTGGCTTTAGGTGGCTTGTTCAGGCGGCGGGGTGAAATCGAACGAGCAACCCAGCTTCACCAGGCGCTGATTGCCCGAGCTGGTTTGAGCCCCGAACACAAGGGCCAGGTGTTATTTGAGCTTGCAAACGACTATTACAAGGCGGGATTATTGGATCGATCTGAAAATCTCTTATTAGAGGCCGCGGGGAGAAAAGAATTACTTGAACCCTCACTCCATCTTCTGGTTCAGATATACGAAAGCGAGAAAGAGTGGAGAAGTGCGATTGGGGTCGCTGGTCGCTTAGATAAACTCACCGGGGGAGATCTTCGAGTAGTGATTGCGCAATATCACTGCGAACTGGCGGAAAGGGAGGTGAGCGCTGGCAACTACCCACTTGCACAGGCCGAGGTCGCTGAAGCGCTGGTGCTCGACCCGAGTTGCGCTCGTGCAAGAATTCTCGAAGGACGCTTGCAGGCTCTTTCTGGCAATCATCTTGATGCGGTCAGTTCCTGGAGTGGCCTTGTGGGTGACCACCCAGAAGTGCTCTGTGAGGTGGTTCACCTGGTCAAATCGAGCTCCAGCGCTTTGGGGAGCCTTTCGTTGTTTCGAGGTTTTCTTGATCGGGCAATCGCCGCTACAGGGGATGAGCGATTAAAACTCATCCTGGTAGACCACCTGGCTGCCACTGGTTCAGAGCAAGAAGCCGAAAAGGTGCTACTAAAGTTAGTCAATGAGGCGGCATCACTTCCAGCGCTTCATCGTCTCTTGAAGTTTCGAGAGCTTGATACCGCTGATAGTCAGATTAGTGCAGATTATCGATTGCTGCGCCACGTAACCGGCAAGTCGCTTTCGGATCGTACCGGATACGAGTGTCGTTTCTGCGGCTTCCAGGGTAGGTCTCTGCATTGGCAGTGCCCGGGCTGCAGGAGCTGGAATACGACGTCGGCTCGTCCGTTTAGTGCAATCCTAAATTAGCAAGGACTTCTGTGAACTAATTCCATTGTCAACTACTTTGATGAGATCAATAATCCTAACAGCCGCAAGGATTGCGGCAGCGTTTAATCAACATCTAATTACAAGGAGAGTAAAAAATGGTTTCATCGACGATAAATACATTAGCCACGTTGGTTCTGACTGGAGCAATGCTGACTTCCCAAGTGCTGCGAGCCGAACCTGTCGACATCAATATTGCCGATGCACAAAGCTTGTCCGAAAATATCACAGGGGTCGGTCCAGTTTTGGCAGAGGCGATAGTAGCCTACCGTTTGGAAAATGGACCGTTTATGTCCGCCCAGGACCTGCTGGCGGTACATGGGATAGGGCAAAAGATTGTTCTCGGAAACCCAGGCACTATACTGGTGGATGGAAAAACTTCCGAAAACTGATAAAATCGAGCTTCGATTTTAAAGAAGGGTGCCCGGCCGGCGCCCTTCTTTTTTGCTGCCAAAAAATCCGGTCCCAAGAGTCATTGCCCGTATGAACGTTGCGATTATTGGAAGTGGTTATGTAGGCCTGGTTTCGGGCGCTTGTCTGGCCGACGTCGGCAATCAAGTGCTATGCATGGATGTCGACAAAGACAAGGTCAAGCAATTACGAAATGGTGCAATACCCATTTTTGAACCTGGCCTTGAGGAATTGGTTCGAAGCAACACGACAGTTGGCCGTTTGCGCTTTACGGCAAGCCTCAGCGACGCGGTCAAATTTGCTGACATTCTGTTTATCGCGGTAGGTACACCACCGGGGGAAAATGGCTCGGCTGATTTGGCATATGTGCTTGGGGCAGCAAAGGGCATTGGTGAGCTTCTTTCGGATCCGTTGGTGATAGTGAACAAGTCGACGGTACCTGTAGGTACGGCTGCACGAGTGGAGGAGACTATTCAGGCCGAGCTAGACAAACGTAGTATTGTTGTCGATTTCTCGGTAGTCTCAAACCCGGAATGTCTAAAAGAAGGCGCGGCAATCGAGGATTTTTTAAAGCCCGACCGCATCGTCATCGGGACAGCCAATGAAGGGTCGCGCGCGCGGATGCGCGAGCTTTATGCTCCATTTAATCGCAGTCATGATCGATTGCTATTCATGGACGTGGCGTCAGCCGAATTGACCAAGTACGCTGCGAATGCGATGCTTGCGACTAAGATTTCTTTTATGAATGAATTAGCCAATATCGCGGAACGGGTCGGCGCCGACATCGAGACCGTGCGAGTCGGGATTGGATCTGACCCGCGGATCGGTTACGACTTTATTTATCCAGGGTGCGGCTATGGCGGATCTTGCTTTCCCAAAGACGTGAAGGCGCTCGCACAAACGGCGGCGCTGGCCGGTTACCAAACGCGAATCCTCAATGCCGTAGACGAAGTCAACAAGTCGCAAAAACTGTCGCTGGTTGACAAGATCGTTTCGCGTTATGGTGACGACCTGAGCGGAAAAAGGTTTTCTATGTGGGGTTTGGCATTTAAGCCGAATACTGACGATCTGCGAGAAGCGGCCAGCTTAGACGTTATCGAAGGTCTGAACCGGCGTGGAGCGGCGGTGTCAGCTTACGATCCGGTGGCAATACCAGAAGCGAAGAAAATATTCCGTGACAACAAACAAGTCACCTTTAGCACGGGACTCTATGATGGACTTGATAACTCGGACGGATTGATCGTGGTCACAGAATGGAAACAGTTTCGTAACCCAGATTATGGTCAGATCCGGACACTGCTGCGTGAGCCGGTAATCTTTGATGGCCGCAACGTATTCGATCCCAGCATAGTTTGCCGGCATGGCCTTGATTATTACAGTGTCGGACGAGCACCGCTAATCGTTCCGAGTTCAAGCTGAGCAAAATGGAAAGCCTTCTACCAATCGATCGGATAGCCGGTGTTCGTGTGCTGGTTGTCGGTGATACGATGCTTGACCGCTACTGGACAGGAACCGTGGATCGGATTTCTCCGGAGGCTCCTGTGCCAGTGGTTAAGGTCGAGCAGGTTCAAGAGCGGGCGGGCGGCGCGGGCAACGTGGCGGCGAATATTGCATCGTTGGGTGCTGGATCACAGCTTTTATCCTTTGTAGGCGACGACGATGCTGGGCGCCGGGTAAATTCGATTCTGGAGTTGGCTGGCGTGGACCGTCACTTGCATATCGACCCAAGCTCGCGGACGACGGAAAAGCTGCGCATAGTCTCGAGGAATCAACAGCTATTGCGTGCCGATTTTGAGGATCGGCCAGACTCAGATCTGCTCGCGAGAAGTGTAACGGACTTCAGAGAACTCCTTAGTGGCGCGGATGCAGTGGTTATCTCTGACTACGGCAAAGGCGGGTTGGCCAACGTTGCGGAAATGATCGGTGCGGCGAAAGAGCGCGGCGTCCCGGTGGTGGTTGACCCCAAGGGTGGGGATTTCACGCGCTATTTTGGTGCAACCATGGTTACCCCGAACCGTCAGGAATTCGAAAGCATCACGGGCGTACCGGTCGATGCGCCACAATTCGCCCAGGCCGCAGCCGAATTGGTGGAAAGTGCAGGGCTTGAAGGGCTCTTGGTCACCCTGGGCCCGGATGGAATGGTACTTTTTCTTGCTAACGGAGAGGTTATTAGGCAAGAAGCTCGGGCTCGAGAAGTCTATGACGTCAGTGGGGCTGGGGATACGGTTGTGGCCGTCATCGCGGTGGCGATTGGACTCAAACTGGACTGGACCCTAGGCCTTGAATTAGCGACCCGCGGTGCCAGCGCGGTGGTTGGGCGTTTTGGAACTAGCGTCGTCAGTTTGTCAGATTTACAAGACTATGAGGTCGGGCGAATCTAATGCTGGTTGTCACTGGTGGCGCCGGATTTGTGGGTTCCAATTTGATCGAGGCGCTCAATCAATCTGGACGGGAGAAAATTCTTCTGGTAGACGACCTGACGGATGCCAGCAAGATCGCTAATCTCACAGATCTGACAATTTCTGATTATGCGGATAAAGATGAATTTCTAATCGACATCGAGAGACGTGGAATACCTGAATCTGTGACGGGAGTGTTCCACCAGGGGGCATGCTCGGACACGATGGCAACGGATGGCCAGGATGTGATGTCGACCAACTATGTCTATTCTAAAAAACTCTTTTCAGCCTGTGCGAGGGCGGGGGTTTCTTTCATCTACGCCTCCTCAGCATCGGTTTATGGGCGAGAAGGGCCTTTTCGTGAGTCCGGGGAAGGCGAGAAGCCATTAAACGCCTATGCCTACTCTAAATTTTTGTTTGACCGTTATGTCAATGCCGAAAGAGCTAACATCAGCAATCAAGTGGTTGGATTGAGGTATTTTAACGTCTACGGTCCACGAGAGGATCATAAAAGTCGGATGGCGTCGGTGGCGTGGCATATCGTTGCGCAGTACCACGAGGGCGGCGCTGTTCGGTTGTTTGATGGAAGTGGCGGCTATGGTCCCGGTGAGCAGCGCCGCGATTTTGTTCATGTCCAAGATGTCGCTCGGGTGAATCTGTTTTTTCTTGATAGTCCCTCCATTAGCGGAATCTTCAATGTCGGCACCGGTGTCAGCCGAAGTTTCAACGACGTTGCCTTGGTGGCGATCAATGCGTGCCGCGATGTTGATGGAGACGCGCCGCTTAGCCTGTCTGATGCGCAAAGCCAGAAGGTGCTAAGTTATTTTCCAATGCCGGAAGCGTTGGCTGGCAAATACCAGAGTTTTACCGAGGCCTCTATTGATCAGTTGAAATCGGTCGGCTATTCGACACCCTGGACGAGCTTGGAAGACGGGGTGGCGGGCTACGCCCGCCAACGCTACCAGGCTTTGAAAGCTAACTAAAGCCCCGATCGTTGAGTTAATTTTTGATCTTACAAACCCCAAATCTTTCGCCGAAAAACACCTGTGTCATGGTCACAGGTGGGGCTGGGTTTATCGGGTCAGCTGTGATTCGACGCCTGGTTGCAGATGGTTATGGGAAAATCGTGAATGTTGATCTTCTTACTTATGCAGGCAATCTTGAGTCATTGATTGAGGAGTCGAAATACCCAGGATACGTGTTCGAGAAAGCGGATATCCGTGACAGCGCTTTGATGGATGAGTTGATCACTCGATATGAGCCAAATGCGATTATGCATCTGGCTGCAGAATCGCATGTGGATCGTTCGATCGATGGCCCGGGTGCTTTCGTCAGCACCAACATTTCGGGAACCTACAATCTACTCGAGGCGGTTCGTGCTTATAATCAAAAAACCTGCGAGGGGGTTAAAACTTCGATCCGTTTTCATCATATTTCGACCGACGAAGTGTACGGCAGCCTAGAACAGCAGGGCCTTTTCACCGAGGATTCACCTTATCAGCCCAACTCCCCGTATTCGGCGACTAAGGCTGCCGCTGATCATCTCGTTCGAGCGTGGGGTGAGACATTCGGGCTCGATTTTGTACTGTCCAATTGCTCGAACAATTATGGCCCATACCAATACCCCGAGAAGCTGATTCCCGTCATTATTCAACGAGCGCTTAGCGAAGATGCGATACCCGTCTATGGCAGGGGCGAGAATATACGAGACTGGTTATTTGTGGACGACCACGCAAGGGCGCTGGTCCTCATTATGAGTCAGGGCGAGTCGGGGCGAACCTACAATGTTGGTGGCGATTCTGAGCGAACCAATATCGCAGTGGTCGAGGAGCTTTGCCGGGTCCTTGACGAGATCTGCCCAAGGGAGTCCAACAAGCCCTATGCGGATCTGATCGAGTTCACCTCTGACCGGCCCGGCCATGATTATCGATATGCCATTGATGCGTCACGGATTCGTACGGAACTTGGTTGGTGCCCGCAACAGAGCTTTGAAACGGGTCTTCGCCAAACAGTCAAATGGTATCTCGCAAACCCAGATTGGGTAAGCGCTGTTGGCGGCTTCCGCGCCGCCGGCGAACGACGCGGACTAGGAGTAAAAAATTGAGAGGACTGATCCTGGCAGGCGGTGCGGGTACACGACTTGCTCCGGTAACAAAAGTGATATCCAAGCAGCTTTTGCCTGTATATGACAAGCCCATGATTTATTACCCTTTAAGCGTCCTTATGCTCGCTGGGATCCGGGAAATCATGCTGATTTCGACACCCCACGACACGCCTCGGTTTCAGGATCTTTTGGGAGATGGCTCCGGGTGGGGGCTAAACTTATCCTATGCGGTACAGCCGTCTCCTGACGGGCTTGCCCAGGCTTTTATTCTTGGCGCGGAGTTTATTGGGAACAACCCCTCAGCTCTTGTTCTTGGAGACAATATATTTTACGGACACCAACTCTCTGATTCGCTTCAGCGAGCCTCTGCACTTACGCGCGGTGCGAGGGTCTTCGCGTATCCGGTACGCGACCCTGAACGTTACGGTGTGGTCAGTTTTGACTCCGAAGGTCGAGCAGAAACACTGGAAGAGAAGCCCGTAAACCCTCGTTCGCGTTATGCCGTTACCGGACTCTACTTTTATGACGAGCGCGCACCGGAGTACGCACGAAGCCTCAAACCATCTGCAAGGGGTGAACTCGAGATTACCGATCTTAATCGACGATATCTCGAGGATGGATCCTTGAATGTGGAATTGTTAGGCCGGGGCACGGCCTGGCTTGATACTGGAACCCACGAGTCATTACTCCAGGCGTCGGTTTTTATTGAAACACTCGAGGCTAGACAGGGTATGAAAATTTGCTGCCCCGAGGAAATTGCCTACCGTATGGGATATATTGGAATTGAAGAACTGGCAAAACTGGCTGGCGAGCTTGGAAAAAGCAGTTATGGGGAATATCTGCACGGGCTAACACAGGAGTAGTGATCTTAAGAAGATGACTATGCCTCTTATTAAGATGAGAAAAATAACGCGCCAGTCGGGGAGGCAAGTTCATCGCTCAGATCCCGCCTACGTATTCGCCAGTCTGGTTGAGCATCGATTTGTGGTAGCCCAGCTTTCTCGACGTGCAATCCTGGGTCGCTACCGGGGCACAATGCTGGGACTGCTTTGGTCTCTGTTCACGCCGTTGCTTCTGTTAGCTGTGTATACCTTTGTCTTTGGAACAGTGCTTCAGATCCGCTGGGTCGATCAGGGAGGGGGTAACCTGGAGTTTGCCGCAATCCTGTTCTCAGGGATGCTGGTCCATGGAATTCTTGCAGAATGCCTTACTCAGGCGTCTTCCCTGATCGTAAGTAATCCCCAGTACGTTAAAAAGGTCGTATTTCCGCTCGAGGCGCTACCCTGGGTCACGGTAATTAGCGCTTTTTTTCAAGGGCTGGTGAGCACGTGCGTGCTCGGGGCCTACCTTTTATTTGTTAATGGCACGGTACCGTGGACAATCATATTTTTGCCTCTGCCGCTTTTCTCATTATGGATCGCGTGCCTGGGTATTACTTGGTTAGTTGCTGCGACCGCAGTGTTTTTAAAAGATATAGCTCAGGTCGCTGGGATTCTCAGCACAATTTTATTTTTCATGGCACCCATTCTTTACCCGAAAACAGCGCTTCCGGAACAATTCCAAATCTTTCTTTATCTTAATCCAATCACTTTTATCATTGAGCAATTTCGCGACCTCGCCCTCTGGGGTCGTTTGCCAAACTGGGGTGGATTAGCAGCTTACACTGGTGTTGCGATGATTTTTTCCTGGGGTTCGCTGGCATGGTTTCAAAAGACTCGTCGGGGATTTGCGGATGTCCTCTGAGTTCGCTATTAAGGTAAGCGAGCTAGTGAAGAATTATCGAATCTATGCCCGCCCGATTGATCGGGTACGGGAAATGTTTTCGATACGGCGGCGCAGGTATCACTCCGACTTCGCGGCCCTGGCGGACCTCAGTTTTTCGGTTGAAAGGGGGGAGACCGTTGGTATCATCGGCCCGAACGGCTCGGGAAAGTCCACCTTGCTTGAAATTATTTGCGGCACACTCACCCCAACTAGTGGCGATGTTTTGGTTAAAGGGCGGGTCTCTGCTCTGTTGGAACTTGGCGCGGGCTTTAACCCAGCGTTTTCAGGTCGAGAAAACGTCTATCTCAATGCTGCTTTGCTCGGTGTTTCTAGAGCCGAAATAGATGAACGATTCGATGAGATCGTTGAGTTTGCCAACATAGGGGAGTTTATCAATCACCCAGTCAGCACTTATTCAAGTGGCATGTATGTCCGCTTGGCGTTTGCTACCGCAATAAATACAGACCCCGATATTCTGATCGTCGATGAGGCTCTTGCGGTTGGCGACATCAGGTTTCAACGCAAGTGTTTTCGACGTTTTCAGGAGATGCAAAAGGCAGGCAAGACCATCCTCTTCGTCACTCATGCGGTTGACCTGGTTCAAGCTCATTGCTCCCGAGCAATCTACCTTAGATCGGGGAGGATTGCTTCGGCTGGGGTGCCGAAGACCGTTATTCAGGACTATCTGGAGGATCTTTTTGGGGCTGCCGGAGAGTCGTCGATCCAGTCGCTTGAAGATTCCGCTGGGAAACGTGTGTCGGATGTCGATGGCAACGGTAAAGAGTCTGGAGAATCGAAGGATCGGTCACCGCCGGATACCGGAATTTCAAGCCCACTAGTGACCCCTCGCGAATTAGCGACCGTTACGGGTCAAGTGGCTCCCAACGATTGCTGTACAGCTCAGCCCACCTACAACCCTAATGAGTATCGTTGGGGGGATCAGCGAGCCGTGATCTTTGATTACCAATTGACCAATATGGCAGGCCAAAAGAAAGTAGTTTTCGATCGCCAAGAAAAAGTACGACTTTGCGTACACATGTTTTTTGCCGAGGCGCTTGCCGATCTTATCTATGGGTTTACCTTGAAAACAGTAGATGGTCGAACGGTCTTTGGCGCCAATACACGAGAGCGCGGTATCGGGGCCCAAGATCGGGTAGCCGGTGAATCAACTACCGTGGTCTTTGAGTTTACTTGTGCCGTTGTTCCTGGACAGTATTTCATCTCGTTAGGAATCGCCCTGGATGATGCTTCTCGAGATAATTTAGCTGTAGATAGACGATACGATTTGATTCATCTTCCGGTCGTTGGCGAGCTCGGTGATTTTGGCGTGGCAGATCTGGATTTGACGATCGCGGAGGGGGGTTGTGACTAGCGGTTCGATGCCGAATCGAGGGCTTGCCGGCGACCCTCCCTTATTTTGGCCAGCTCTGGTGGACGTGCTGCGACAATATCCCAGTTATTCGAGCTACTCGGCAGTGCTAGCTTTCGGAAACACTTCTCAAAAAGTCCAAAGAATCCTATCCCCGGAACACATCGGACTATGTGGCCTCTTTCGGTTAAGGGAATGCCAGCGAGTGCTGGTAGCGCAATGGTCAGATGCTGTCGTACCCTGTTATCTTGCCCAAGCGGGCCATGAAATTCACCTGGCTAGTTCAAACCTTGACGTTAACTATGCCGCAGAGTTGCTTTGCGAGGGTTTGGCCAATTTTTCGGTCTCGAATGACCTTCCAGGCGATGCGGCGGCCGATGATTCTGTTACCACCCGGTTTGACGTGATACTGATTGGAGGCCTCGGTAAAAACGGCGAACTCCAAAAAGCCCTACTGAATAAGTTGATAACGGAATGTCTCGTGGGAGGCGGGTTTGTTGTCATCGCTGATCCTTCAAACTCGGAGGAGGAAAGCCTCGGTTGGGAATGCGATATCAGAAAAAGCCCGCCTCGACATGTGGCGAACGAGCAGGTACTGGTGTTCCCTTCACTGGCTTCACCTCAATTTCTAATTCGAGAGGCCTTTCTCCAAGAGCAAAAAGGAGCCTGGCGCCACATTGCCAAATATATCGATGAGTCCGGGCGCCCTCGGGCCGCTGGCCTGACGCCTGAAGAGAGAGTTTGGCAGACCTTTGAGAGGCACCAAGATCTTCCGCTTTCGGACATTGATCGCTATCAAATCTTTTATGAAACGTCTCAACATGACGAGCCTCCTTTGGCTGCAGATTTCCTTCACTCGTCGATTGGCGCCCGTAGACAACAGTTTTGGACTCAGACTGTAAAACCCCGCGGGGAGGGATTTGTTCGCAGATGCAAAGCCCCGCTGAATTTGGGAGACAGTTCTGGGTTAAATGTTGAGAGCGATCTTGGGTTCGCTCATCTTTGTGAAAGCGAGGCCTATCGACCTGGCGAGACCTTGTCCGAACGAATGCTGAAGGCTTTGCAAAGTGGTTCGGAACCTGGCATCGCTTTTGGGTCATTAGCAAAGCAGTACTACTTGTTTCTCTCGGAACAGCTTAATGGGCGTTCAGTCAAATTGGTCGATCTTTTGCCTGATAACGTAGTGGTCGAGGGTCAAGACACCTTTAATACGATTGATCAGGAGTGGACTACCACTGACTCAGAATTTGACGCTGATGTCGCGTTCATTCGTGGTCTGGTCTATTTTCTCTCGCGAAACACACTAGCCCTAGATAGGTTAGTGCAAGCCCGATACTTTGGATCGACTCATGGAGACTTCTTGTGGGGAGTCATTAAAGACATCATAGGGTCGCCGGATAGGTTGACCCAGCTGTTAGTTGAATTTGAGGATCGCTTTCGGAAGACAACCTTGGACTGCTTCGGCGTTGTAGGGATCCCCACAATGTTGAATCGCCGTTTCGGTGATCACGAAACTGTAAAGGTCGACGTTCGCCTCAGTTTTGGACCGAATAGTGGGGATCACGAAATGTCGATTCCGTTCAGTGCAAGCTCCGCTGGTTATCGCGCAGATTGTCAGTTAGTGATCCCAGTTACCGACTTGCCGCCCACTGAACTGACAATCCTGTTCGATCCTCCGGTTGGCGAAGTTCGACTGCATTCTCTTCGATTGCATTTCACCGATGGATTAAATGGGGTAGGTCTTCTCGATTTATCCGGCCATAGGCGAGTATCTGAATCGGCTAGCCGCATCGAGATGGCTGGCAGGAAATTGACGAATAGCCCGACTGAGCCGCAAGTGATCAAATCGATTTGCTTTGACCTTCCACCTGCTGCATTTTCGGAGGGGTCGCCTGCCAAAATAGTATTGGATCTAGTTTTTTCAATACCTGAATTAGGGCTTCAGGTTGGCGATCGAAAGGCCCTTATGGACCGCCTCTGGCATAAAGACGTATTACTGGCTGATGCCGAAAGCCAGCTTCAAATATCAGGGCAAGAACTAGCGAGACGAACTGCAGAGCTGGAACTCCTTAAGTCCTCGAAAGCATGGCGACTCGCTGAAGTCTGTCGTCGCATCGTATACAAAGGGCTTCTGCGACGGGTTGGTGAGGGTTCTGCAGTCAAGACCGCAATTGAGCAGCTTCAATCTGGATCAGTGAGCCCTACTGAGCGACTGCCATTGCTCATTAGCCAGTCGGCCACTATTCCCAGTGTTCCACAAAAGGGTACCAGCGACCCCTTGATCAGTATCGTTTTACCAGTTCACAACACGCCAAGATCCTGGATTGCCGATGCAGTTGGCTCGATTCGAAAACAAACCTACTCCCAGTGGCAGCTAGTAATTGTCAATGACGGCTCTATATTTGTAGAGACCAGAGAGTTTCTGGATAAGCTCGACGATCCAAAGATCACAGTGGTTGCATTAACGCGCAGCGGTGGAATCTCTACTGCAACCCGCATTGGCATTGATTCGGCTTATGGAGAATATATTGCTTTCATGGATCACGACGATATGTTGGCCCCGCAGGCTTTGCAAAGCGTTGTAGAGGTAATTCGGCGTGACCAGCCTGATATTTTGTATTCCGACGAAACTGCATTCAGTGACTTAACTGACAAAAGAACTGCCGGGTATTTTGGAACTCCACATTTTAAACCAGACTTCTCGCCAGATTTGCTGCTCTCACATAACTACATCACGCACCTGCTTGTGGTCCGCAAGACCCTGATAGCTACTGTTGGTGGGCCTCGGTCCGAGTTCGACGGCGCACAGGATTACGATTTTCTACTGCGCCTGAGTGAGCAGACCAATAAGATCGCGCACATAGCCCAACCCTTGTACCACTGGCGACAATCAGACCAGTCGACAAGTCTCGATACAGGTGTGAAACCTGAGGCTCACGCAAGAGGGGCAAGGGCCATTAGAGAAACGCTACAACGGCGGGGAATCAAGGGCGAGGTCCTTACAGCGAACGCACCGCATTTTTTCCGCGTGCGGCGCGAGATAAAAAAAGACCCACTAGTGAGTGTAATAATTCCTTTTCGGGACGAACCTAGGTTTTTACAGCAATCTATAGGCGCGGTTCTTGAGAAGACTCGTTATTCAAATTTCGAGATACTCGGTATTGACAACGGAAGCGTAGATGAATTGACGATCGAAATCATGGATCGGTTTGAAACGGCGTCTGCCAGGGTTTCATTCGCCTCTTACGATAGGCCTTTCAACTTTTCCGAACTGGTCAATTTCGGGGTCTCTAAAGCGCGCGGATCGCACGTTGTATTGATGAATAATGATATTGAGGTAATCAATGGAGACTGGCTTAGTTGTCTGTTAGAACACTCACAACGACCGGAGATCGGCGCAGTTGGTGGTAAATTGTATTATCCAGACGATACTATTCAACACGCCGGCATTGTCGTTGGTATTGGGGGTTACGCGGGGCACAGCCATAAACACAAGCCTGGTGGAGACCGCGGGTACCTTAACCGGCTGAATATCATTCAGAACGTCTCAGCGGTCACAGGCGCTTTGTTAATGTGTAAAAAATCTATGTTTGAAGAGATTGGCGGCTTTGACGCAGTCAATTTTGGGGTTGCCTGTAACGACGTCGACTTTTGCCTGCGGCTGATAGAATCAGGCTATCGGAATTTGTTTACCCCCTATGCATTAGCCTATCACTTCGAGTCTGTAAGCCGTGGCTACGAGGATACCCCAGAAAAAAAAGCGCGCTTTAAACGGGAGGTGGATGCCTTCCGGGCGCGCCACGCCGAGATACTAGAAAAAGGTGATCCATACTACAATCCCAATCTGCGGTTGGATGTAGAGGATTTCTCGATTCGCCCGCTTGATAATGATTAGTATTCCTAACTGTTTAGCTAGAGCTTAGTATGGCCCAGATTGAGTTATCGGTGGTGGTGCCGGTCTATAACGAGGTCGGTAATCTCGTAATCCTGCATCAAGATATCGTCGAGGTGCTTGAGGCGGTTGGGCGCTCCTACGAGGTGTTATTTATTGACGATGGCAGCACTGATGACTCGTTGGAGATCCTTCAGGGCCTTCAAATGGACAATCCTTGTGTTCGAGTCATCGAGTTTCGCAAAAATTTTGGTCAAACTGCAGCAATCGCTGCGGGTCTTCGATATTCTAATGGCGCTGTGGTGATTACGCTGGACGCTGATCGCCAGAACGACCCTCGCGATATCCCCTTGTTGCTTAGTGAAATCGACAAGGGCATGGATCTGGTCTGTGGATGGCGGCATCAAAGGCGAGATGGGCTCTGGCTCCGACTACTGCCATCCCGAATGGCTAATTCTCTAATATCGATGACGACCGATGTTAAGTTGCATGACTACGGTTGCACGTTAAAAGCGATGCGTCGGGATGTGGCTAAAAACCTACGCCTATATGGCGAAATGCATCGTTTTATCCCGGCAATAGCAAGCTGGTATGGCGTCAGAATGACAGAAGTTAAAGTACGGCATCACCCGCGGGTATCAGGTGTCTCCAAATATGGCCTGTCTCGAACATTTCGGGTTCTGTTAGATCTTTTGACGGTTAAATTTCTAATGGGCTATTCAAGTCGGCCGATCCATTTCTTTGGCGGTATTGGCCTCGCAAGCAGTGCTGCTGGCGGTACCATTCTTTGCTGGTTGTTCGTTGAACGGGTTTTCTTCGGG
>JABINT010000087.1 GCA_018698075.1 Acidiferrobacteraceae bacterium | reverse complement strand
CTCATCGCGACGCTCTCGGGCGGGGTTCTCACGCGCGAAGGCCTTGACGGTCAGTCGTCGGTGGCACAGCCTGGAGTTTCAGCCATTAAAGCGTTGTCCGCGGGAGAGGTCGATGTGGTGCAATCTGCGCCAAGCCAAGCGTTCGCTTTTGCCCAACGCGGTGAAATGCCACCCGCTTTGCACTTTGCCCAGATCAATCGGACCGACGGCTTCTTTTTAGTCGGGCGACAGCATGAGCCGGGCTTTCGGCTCAGTCACTTGGCAGGGCGACAGGTTATCGTCGACCATGGTGGGCAGCCGTTGCATATGTTTCGCTATGCCTGCGTAAAGGGAGGGGTAGACAATGACACGCTCAATCTGATCGATGCTGGATCGACTGACGATATGATTGCGGCGTTTCGCGCAGGGCAGGGCGACTACATTCATCTGCAAGGCCCGGCACCGCAGCAGTTGCAGGCCGACGGAATTGGCTATGTAGTTGGTCGAGTCGGTGATTGGGTGGGCGCTTGTGCATTCTCCAGTCTGGCCTCGACGCCGGAGTGGCTTGCGGGCGAGACAGCCGGGGCCTTCATGCGTGCTTTTCGACAGGCGCGGGAGTGGGTTAACGAGGCTCCGCCACAGGAAGTCGCCGCTTCGGAGCTGTCCTACTTTCCCGGGGTGCCGGTCGAGATCCTGGCGGACACCATCGGTGCCTACCAGGCATTGGGGTGCTGGTCTTCCCAGGTTGAGATTATCCCAGAAGAACTTGCCGTCACGGTTGAGGTTTTTCGCCAGGCTGGAATCGTCACGGGCTCAGTTGATCCGACACACGTAACGGTGGCGCCGCCGGGATGAAATCTGATCTTCTAATCAGGAACGCTCTCATCGTAGATGGGACAGGCGCTCCACCGTTTCTCGGGAGCGTCCGGGTCTCGGGTGAACGGATCGCCGAGGTCGGTGAATGTGCCGGCACTGCGAAGATTGAGATTGATGCCGATGGTCTGGTGCTCGCGCCGGGAATCATCGATAGTCATACCCATTTCGATGCCCAGATTACCTGGGATCCTATGGCTACCCCATCACCGGGTCACGGCGTTACAACAGTGCTTATCGGAAACTGTGGATTTACCATTGCACCGTGCAAGCCTGAGAATCGCGATAAGACGATGCGCAACCTGGTCCGTGTTGAGGGTATGTCCTTAAAGGCGATGGAGGCGGGTATAGACTGGGAATTCGAGTCGTTTTCGGATTACCTTCAACTCCTTGAGACAAAAGGGGTGGGCCCCAATGTGGGCACCTTCGTCGGTCATTCCTCGATCCGCACGCACGTACTTGGCGACGAAGCATCGCTTCGGAGTGCGACGGAAGACGAAGTGGAGGCCATGCGATGCCTGGTAGATGAGGCAATGGCGGCCGGCGCCGTAGGGTTTTCGACCTCCACCTCTCCTTCGCACAATGGCGCCGATGGAAATCCGATGCCATCCCGACTGGCGACAGAGCACGAACTGAAGACTCTGGTGGGCGTTCTGGGCACTAGAGGCAAAGGCGTGTTCATGTTGACCAAAGGAAGTTCGACACCCGTGCCCTTTCTGGAGACGCTCGCTCAGGAAATCAAAAGGCCGGTGGTGATTGCAGCACTTCTTCACAACAGTACCGATCCCGAGGGGGTCTTTCGGGATTTTGAATGCATCGAGGCGGCGCGCAGCCGCAACAACCTGTTATGGGGGCAGGTATCGTGCTGTCCGCTCAGCAACGAATTTACCTTGCGTGCCCCCTACCCGTTTGAAGGTATTGCGGCGTGGAAACCAGCCATGCAGGCTGCATCTGACGAAGATTACCGGCAGTTGCTTCGGGATCAGTCCTTCCGCGACTCGGTGAGGTTAGAGCTCACACAACCCGCTGCCGTCCGGCTGTTCAACGGGGAGTGGGATAAGCTTAAAGTCCTTGAGGTCAGCCAGCCGTCGCATCAACATCTGGAGGGGCAGTCCCTCGCATCACTGGCCAAATCGAGCGGCCAGGATCCGCTGGATCTGATGCTGGATTTAGCGCTGGAGGAAGATCTGGAAACAACATTCCTGTCGGTATTGCTGAACGCGGACGAAGCAGCGGTATCGAAGCTGCTGACCCACGAATATTCGGCCATCGCCCTATCGGATGCCGGTGCGCATTTGACGTTTTTCTGCGATGCAGGATTCGGGTTGCACCTCCTGGGCCACTGGGTAAGGGACAGGAAAATCATGAGCCTGGAGCAAGCGATCTATAGGCTCACGGGACAACCGTCACAGATATACGGCATCGTTGAGCGCGGCTACATCAAACAGGGTGCGTTTGCCGATCTGATGTTATTTGATCCGGACACCGTCGGCAGAAGCCCAGCCAGGCGCGTCTGCGATCTGCCCGCTGGAGAGCGTCGCCTAACCACAGATCCTCTTGGGATCCATGGCGTCTGGGTCAATGGCACACGGATTGTCGATGAAGGAGGCTTGATCGGTGACGCTGGACGACCTGGACAGGTATTGCGCGATTTTCATTAACCCACTGTCTTAAAGGGTGTGACCCATTGGATTGGAGATAAGGAGAGACGAATATGATCTGTGTCATCGCAACGATAAAAGCCAAGGCGGGTCAGCGACACGCATTACTGGCATGTATACAAGACAACCTATCCAATGTGCACGCCGAGGAAGGTTGTATGGAATATCAGCCCATGGTGGATGCTGATTCTTCACTCGGCGCGCAAGAGCTGGATGAAAATATCGTAACTATGGTGGAAAAATGGGAAACCATGGCCAATTTGAATGCCCATGCAGTAGCGCCACATATGCTGGAGTACCGCGAGAAGGTAAAGGATATTGTCGAAAGCGTGTCCTTGAAGGTTCTGACAGCTGCCTGATATTAAGGCCATAAACGGAGACTCTTCCTAATTACAGCAAATCGCTCGCAGATGGTCTCGTAGTGATCAATGCTTGAACCTTGGACTCAATCAAAAATACGTGTGAATCTGATACATCCAGAGTCCTCAAGGCGTTGGCTAGATTGCTGAGATACTCTCGATTTGATCCACTCGGCCCTTCAGCCGAGAGGATTTGTCTGGCAATATCGATTTCATCTGACGGCCCAAGATAATCTAGATTATCAGGGCCTGCTACATACACCAGGCCCTGGGTGGTACTGCCATCGGTGAAATTCAGTGTTACCGATTCGCGGTGATACCCTCCCTGTTCCCGAAGGTCCAGATCCTCGATCACTTGTTGGTTATCAGACTTTGTACAATCGAATGCAACACCCCAACAATTACCCGATGGCTCGGATACCAATGTAACAACACGGCCAGGATGACCCGGCACACCTCTATGGTCAATCGACCCTTGCCAAAAACGCCGCACCCAATTATCGATTCGTGCTAAACGATGGGCATGATAGGAAAAATTAGGATTCCAAATTAATGAACCATAGCCAAAAATCCACATGATAAAAGAAGCTACCTCTGCTGATTCCAGCTGATTGGATTATGCCTGTAATTGCTAAACGGTATTGGTTAGTCCTCGCGACTGCATCATCCGGAATGCTATTAGCTGGCTTGGACTTTAGCGTTAATGTTGGGCTTCCAGATATCGCAACAAGCTTCGATGCTGACCTCATTGAAATTTATAAAATCATTACTGTTTATCTGGGGGCAACCGCTACGGTTCAGTTGATCCTAGGCCGAATTGCTGATGCTTATGGGCTGAAACGTATCTACATTCTTGGTCTAATCACCTACGGACTTGCGGTATTCCTGATTGGTATTGCAACGACTCTAGAAAGTGTAATTGTAACCAGGGTTCTTCAAGCACTCGGAAACGCGACCTTTTTAGCGTTGTCCCCCGCTATAGTTACGGCAAGCGTCCCCGATAACTATCGCGGTCAGGCCTTGGGGTGGATGACAGCTATCGGCATGACCGGAATGATTCTTGGTTCATTCGGAGCTGGCTTTGTGATTGACCTTTATGGATGGCGTTGGATCTTCCTTGCCCGCGTCCCACTGGCAATTCTTGCCTTAGGAATGTCCGTCTGGTTTCTTCCTTCAGTCAGAAATTCCTCTGAAACAAATTTGGATCTGAATTCAGCATTACTGATAGTTTTGAGCGTTCTATTTTTCATGGTTTTTCTGAATCAAACACAGATAACCGGTTGGCTTTCGTTTAGTGCTCTGATTTACATTGCAGCATCACTAGTTGCAGCCTATTTCTTGTGTAGACGACAGCTCACCATATCGACACCATTTATACCGAAGGGGTTGTTGCGTCGAAGTGAAGTATCAATTGGTTTGGTTTGCAATTTTCTAATGTATCTTGCGGTTTTTGTTAATTGGTTTGTCCTGCCATTCTTTGTCGCCGAAATAGTCGGAATGGGGCCTTCCAGTATTGGCGTTTTGCTCACAATCCCCGCAGTATTCTTACTGATTTCTTCGCCCCTCGGCGGGATCTTCGCAGACCGCACTCACCCTGCCCTTATAAGCACCATAGGCATGCTAATCATCGTTGTCTCTCTGATTTCTTTCCAAACGGTAGACAACCTCTCCACAGGCTTTGGGATTGCAGTAAGAATGGCCGGTTTAGGGATAGGCATGGGAATTTTTCAAAGCAGCAATCTAAGTTTAATTATGGGGAGCGTTAGTGCGCGGGAATTAGGTATAGCAGGCGGACTATCGGGACTGTCGCGCAACCTTGGAACGGTCTGCAGCGTCACAATTCTAGGATCGATATTTGTAACGTTAAAAACTATAGGACAAGACCCAGTAGAGATCAGTTCGACTCAATTAAACGATACAGTGACTGGCTATGTTGCCGCGTTTAGATTCGTCTATGGTATTGCTGCGGTACTTGGTTTATTCGGCGCTCTAGTCAACCTCTGGTTGTGGCGAAGTCGATAATTTAGTGACCATTAACTTTTCAACATGACGGTCGTCGGACCATCATTTACAAGCGCTACATCCATATGAGTTCCGAACATACCTGTTTGTACGGGTATACCGCCGGTACGTTTGTTTTCGATAAATAGTTCATATAGTGGTTCAGCAATCCCAGGATCAGCGCGCGCAGCCGGAACAACCTGTTATGGGGGCAGGCGGGCTAAAACTTCTTTTGCAGCATGTCCCGGATCGGGGCGAACATCTGGTGTGCTACTACGGCTGGTACAGCAACTTCCTCGGATAGAGCCTGATTGGCCGCCGGTTATCGCACGGGAACAAACCGATTTGGATCGGGTAAATGCGCTGGAAGCGCTCGTTGCAGGACTCTGGCGACATCAATCACATAGTCATTACCCGCCATCGGATATCGTTGTTCCGAGTGCAGATACCTGGCGATCCCTGGAGTGTTCAGCACCCTGTTGTGCAGAGCCGCTAAAAAGGGTGTGTCTGCCAGGATATCCGGCGCCCAGTCGAGATAGGCGGTTAGCGCCTCGGCAAGGACGACGTCGGCGAAGGTAAGGCGCGCACCAACACAAAAGCCCGAACCATTCTCGGCCAGTCGCGCCTCGAACCTCGGTCCGAATTTCTCGAACCGGCCTCGTAGGGTTGCCAATGCACTCTCTTTGGTCGGCTGGAACGCTGCCTGCATCGCCGTCTCGGCAAAGTCGGCGACGGCGCCGGCGATCATGTCGCACCAGAGTGCATCTGCATCGGTCTCGCCATAATAGTCGCCGCGGCGCGCCAAGTAGCGGATCATCGCGGTCGATTGGCTCAGATTCAGGCCGTCGATTTCAAGAAGCGGCATCTGATCGAATGGCAGCTTACCTGTAGCGCGCAGTGTGGCGAGCGCTTCTGGCGTGTCTATCGGTACGTTTTCAAATGCAATCTGGCTAACGGCCAGCATCCACCGCGTCGTCTCTGCTCGCCCGCGGCCCAGGAAGTAGTGAAGTCGTGTCATGTCTGTACGATCCTCGATCTGGATCCGAGTAGTCGGCTATGAAAAATCATAGGGCATATTTATCATCGTCGAACTCAATGTATGAAACGTTTTAAAAAGTCTGCACCAAGGCCCACTTCTTCAAAATGGGCACGGCACATGCCAGTCTTGGTCAAAACCTCTTCATACCTCATATGTTTATCATGCGGGCCGACATAATACATTACGCCGTTTACCTGGAAGTCGGCAATCATTTCATCAACATCGTCCGGTACAATTGACGACACAACAGTATGCTGCTGAGGAATAAGATTCTACGGGTCGCGCCAATCGGCATCAAAGAAATGTACGACCCTTTGATCAAGAACACGCTTGTCGCCGGCTATGATGTGATAACGTTCTTTGGGTGATCCCTAAAATGCCCCGCCAGTGTGAGGTGTCCTATGACCAGATCCATTGATTATTATTTCTCTGTTATCTCGCCCTGGAGTTACCTCGGTGACGCTCGTCTGAGGGCGATCGCAAGCCGTCACCAGGTGACCTTGAACCACAAGCCGATTAGCCCCGGGACGATTTTCTCCCGCACGGGCGGTCTGCAGCTGAAAGACCGTTCGGATCAGCGCAAGGCCTACCGCATGCAGGAGCTCACCCGCTGGAGGGATCATCTGGGTGTCGAACTCACCCTTGAGCCCCGGTTCTTTCCGACAAACGACCAGTTGGCGCACTGTACAGTCGTCGCAGCCCGACAGTCCGGGGAAGATCCATCAGAGCTGGTCCACGCGCTGATGCGCGCCTGCTGGGTCGAAGATCAGGATATTGCTGATCCATCGGTGGTCAGCTCTGCACTCATGGCAGTGGGTCTCGATGTTGAAAAACTGATGACTCTGGCCAAGAGCGAGGCGAGCCGAAATGAAGTCGATGCCAACACCGAAGAGGCCATTTCCCGAGGCGTCTTCGGGGTGCCCGCCTACCTGATCGGTGATCAGCTGTTCTGGGGTCAGGACCGTCTCAACTTTGTAGAGCGAGCGCTTGCCCTTTGAATTCCGTTTCTCCATCTATCCGGAGTAGCTAGGCGTATGTCGGAAAACACACTTGAGTTCAAAGTGATCGCTACGGGGCTTGAATTTCCAGAAGGTCCTGTGGCGCTGCCTGACGGCAGCGTACTGGTGGTTGAGATCAAGCGCGGAGTCATCACCCGAGTGCTGCCGGACGGTAGTAAAGAGACTCAGGCGACACCTGGCGGTGGTCCTAACGGCCTCGCCATGGGCCCGGGCGGAAAATGCTTCGTTTGCAACAATGGAGGTTTCGAGTGGCATGTCGACGAGATGGGCGTACGGCCGACCATGCAGCCTACCGACTACAGTGGGGGTCGAATCGAGGTCGTCGACCTTGAAAGTGGCCTGGTTGAGGTCCTTTATACCGAGGCCGACGGTGTACCGCTGTCAGGACCCAATGACATTGTCTTCGATCAGCACGGCGGGTTCTATTTCTCAGATCTGGGCAAGGTCCGGCCCAACGATCAGGATCGAGGGCGCGTGCTCTACGGCCTTGCTGATGGCAGCGGAGTCAAAACGGTGGCGCACCCCGTGGAGATGCCGAACGGCGTTGGCCTCTCGCCCGATGGCCGAACGCTTTACGTCGCTGAGACGCCACCGGCAAGGCTGTGGGCCTTTGACCTCATAGCCCCGGGGGAAATTGCTGCCCAGCCTTGGCCTTCGCCTCACGGCGGACGGTTCGTCGCCGGGTCTGCCGGTTATCAGCGCTTCGACAGTCTGGCCGTGGAAGAGGACGGGCGGGTCTGTGTCGCGACTCTGATCAACGGCGGCATCAGCGTGATCTCCCCCGAATCCGGCGATGTTGAACACATTGCGTTCCCCGACCGCTATACCACGAACATCTGTTTTGGCGGGCCAGACCTTACAACCGCGTACATCACACTCTCGCAAAGCGGACAGTTGATAGAAGTGCCGTGGCCCAGGCGTGGGCTCGGGCTTGCCCACCTGAACAGCTGACGCTCGCGCCGAGCGCTTCCAAGGCTTCACGGCAGATGTAGGGGCATGCCTTGCGGCCGGCAGAGCCGCGAAAGGGCGGGGTCAAATACGCTGTCTTAAGTCCTGTGGGTTATCCAGAGGGCGCCGTGATGGAGAATCTGGCGGCGGGGACGCCTTGCGATTCATTGTGAAGCCGGACCGCTACACGATCAAAGGCCTAACGATGCGGCTTCGACTCTGGCTCAAAGTTGCCGATCAGCGCTCTTGATGGCTTGGTTCCGCTTGATGGCCTAGTCCGAGAAACGCTTGGCAAAGAAATCCACCATCTGTGGTACCAGATTGTCACCCATGCCTTGCTCAACAGCTGTTGTTAGCGCCTCGTTGGCACATGCCGACATTATGGTATCAGCGCCCAGATCCTGAGCCATCTTCCGGTAGTAGCCCACATCCTTGGCTGCATTGCGCACCGAGAAGGCTAACGCTTCTGCGTTGCCATCTATGCCATAGGCTTTGATGAAATCCATCATACCGGACTGCAACGGCCCCGCAGACATCACATCATACAGTCCCTGCCGGGACACGCCGGCCAGGTCTGCCATGGCAAAAGCCTCGGCCATGGCGTTGGCAGTGGTCATCGCGAAAAAGTTGTTGATCAGTTTGATTTTATGACCCGTTCCCAGTTCACCCAGATGGAACACATTCTCACCCAAGTCGTCCAGTACCGGACGGGCCTGATCAAATACAGCCCGATCGCCGGAGCACATGATGTTCAGCAGTCCATCCACCGCATGTGAGGGTGTTCGGCTCAGTGGAGCGTCCAGATAGGTTGCCCCAGCTGCGGCTACTTTTTTGCCCAGCACCTTGGTTGATTCCGGCAATGAGGTGCCAAAATCAATCACGATCACTCCCGGCTTTAATCCGGCTATCACGCCATCAACCCCATTCATCCGGCTCTCAACCGAGGCAGAAGTATCCATGCACAGCATGACGATATCGCTCGCCTTGGCCAGTTCTCGGGCGCTCACGGCCTCAACCGCACCTTTGGCTACGGCAGCATCAATGCGAGGCCGCGATACATTTCCCATAACGGTCAGGCTATAGCCAAGGGACTGTAGACGCCCCACCATGGCAGCGCCCATCAAGCCTATGCCGATAAATCCGATGTTTGGTTTTGTCATTGTTTTTTCTCTCAATTAATTGTAGCGGGCGAATGGTTCGGGGCAACGCCCCGGGTAAACTATCGAGCCAACGACTTTAGTCTGGGCGTAAGACCGCCAAATTGGACAGGGTTACGTTGGGGTTGGGACTGATCCCAGTATAGGTCTGGAAACTACGTATTGCCATGTGCCGGAACAGATCGAACCCGGTCAGAGTGGCCAGCCCGGCGTGGCTGCAATCGGTCAGAAACTGAGTGTCGGTTGGCGTGTATACCGCATCAAAGGCCCATGCCTGCTTGCCGATCAGGTCGGCTGCAAATGCACTGCCAGGATTGTACGTCATGCCCAACGGCGTGGCATTGACCAAGCCATCGGCCCCTTTAATGGCCTTTGGCCACTGGTCCGGTGACGCTATCGTGGCGCAGGGCCCAAGACGTTTGGCAAGATCCTTGGCGCGGTCAGTCGAGGTATCAAAAATTGTAATTTCGCTGGCTCCAAGCTCGACCAAAGCCGGACCGATCGCGCGTGCAACACCACCTGCCCCTGCCAAGGCAACCGCGCCAACCGAGGTGGTTGGCAGTTGCAAAGCCCAGGCCGACACGAACCCGGAATAGTCGGTATTAAGCCCGGTCAGCGTGTCCCCAAACACCAGAATGTTTGAGGCGCCCAACTGACGCAATTCGGATGGCATGCCCTCGCCAGCATAGTCTGCCGCATCTTGCTTATAAGGGTGTGTGACCGAAACACCGTGCCAGTTATCTGCCCGCAAGCCATCTACAAATTGCGCAAAGTCAAAATCCGATTTCCCAGCGGTATCGATCAGCTCAAAGCTGAGTTCAATACCCGCCTCCTGGCACATCAACTCCAGCGCCGCCGGAAATCGCGTCTGGCTTATGTGGTCACCAATAAGGCCACAGCGAAGGCTTTTCATTACACTGGCTCGCCCATCAGTACTGCCTCGATCTGCAGGGTTGCAGCAAGCGTTTTGGTCGCATCCCGCGCATCAATCAACGGCGCCGCGCGTCCGGCGACAACATCAGCAAAATGTTCGAGCTGAGCCACCAATGGTACCCCCTCGGCGCAGGAGATTTTGCTCGGCTGTGCAGCCTGTGACCAGTCTTTCGCCTCACCCCAGAGCGTCAGCGAGGGAAAGCTGATCGCGCCTTTGGTTCCGGTGATCCACAACATGTCCTGATTTGTGGTACCAATATTGGGATTCTCACCAGTGCCTGCCTCAAATCCCCAAGGCGATGGACTGGTATCGGCAAAGGCAAGCGTAGCCACAGTACCATTGGCGAACCCCAAAGTGACGCCGCCGCTTTCGATCCGGCCCTGCCCACGCAATGCGCTGGAGCCAAAGCCAGACACATGGATCAGATCGCCAAACAGATACCGCAGCAGGTCCAACTCGTGCACCAGATTGATCATGATTGGCGAACCTGCCCGTCCTGCCCTCCAAGGCACATCAAAATATTCATCCGGCTTGCGAACCGCCCAGATCATAGAGGCCAATACCGTTGCGCCAATCTGTCCCGTATCCAACAGCTCTTTCAATGCACGCACTTTGGGGTGATAGCGCCGATGATGCCCCACCAAGGCCACTACACCAGCGCGCTCAACAGCGCTAACAATGCTGTGGGCTTGTTCAAGAGTGCTCGCTACCGGCTTTTCGATCACCATATGCCATCCACGCTCGGCCGCAGTTTCGGCATTGGTCGCATGTAGATCGGTGGGGGTGGCAATAATGATGCCGTCAACCGGTACATCAACTGCTTCAATACAGTCAAAGCTGGCGCCTGGAGCGGCAGCTCGAACTTTTGGGTCCGGGTCGATCACCCCGACCAGGTCGAAGCCCCGATGGTCAAGAACATGGGCGATGTGGCGTGTCCCAATCAACCCGCCACCTGCCACTACAATACGCATCGATTCTCTTTCACAGTCTCCAGCCATGCCTCTTTGCACAAGGCTACCGAGCTTCTATTTTAGACTACCTGACGAGCATCTTCAGTTCGGGGAAGAACAGGATCAGCATCAGAGCCAACAGCTAAATACCAATGATGGGAAGGGAATCGCGGTAGAGTTCTCCCAGGAAAATTTTCGCTACCAACGCCGATTTTATTTGATCCCTAGCAGGGCGGTCCTGCAGTTTGGTTGCGCTGTCATCGCGGCACACTCTCGCGATGAGCGCTACAGGGCTGATACAATGGTTTCTCACCATTTGCCGGAAAGATCATGAAAGACCGTTTTGTGCAATGGGCCAAGGAGAATGGCCATTCGCTGGCCTGGGTTGTGCTGCTGCTGATTTCGTTTTTCTACTATGTGTCTTTGATGCTGAGTGGTTGATCGCTGCGAACGACGGCTTCTGATTGGCAAACCGGGAATCTGCCGGGAATTGGAGTTTCCCTGGCATGAGCTATAGCCCCAAGCGGCCGCTGATGACGTAATCTGTTGGCGGTTCTAGAGCTAAGGCATCTGTACCATGTGACTATGAGGTTACCCGATCTTTGGGCTCACCCGTCGCGAGGTACATCTCAATATTTTCTATCACGCGAAATCCCATGTCATCTCGAGCTTCAATCGTAGCCGTTCCAATATGGGGAGACAGCACGACGTTTTGCATCTCGATCAGGGCAGGATTAACCTCCGGCTCGTTTTTATAGACATCAAGGCCTGCGCCGGCAATCACGCCGTTTTGCAGGGCGCGTATCAAAGCGTCTTCGTCGACGACAGTGCCTCGTGCCGTATTAATCAGCACGCTGCTTGGTTTCATGGCGGCAAACGCATGATCATCGATAAGGTGCTGGGTCTGGGGTGTCAGCGGACAGTGGATTGAGACAATGTCGGCAAGCGCGAGCAGTTCGTAAAGGTCAGGACAGTAACGAGCCTCGAATTCTTTTTCGGCCGTGCGGTTTCTTTTTCGATTATGGTAAAGGACCGACATGCGAAACCCCCGAGTACGATGAGCGACGGCTTGCCCGATGCCGCCAAGGCCAATGATGCCGACCGTTTTTCCCCAGACTCTCAGACCACACAAAGGGTCATCGACCTTAAACCCCTGCCAGTCGCCGCGCCGCACAACGTTATCCAGATCAATCAAACGTCGACAGACCGATATCATTAAACCAACCGTGAGATCTGCCGTATCTTCTGCAACGACGTCCGGCGTATTACTGACGTAAATACCACGCTGGGTAGCGGCTGAAACATCGATATGTTGAGTGCCTGCACTGATGGTTGCGATCAGTTTTACGCTATCAGGCAATTTTGATATCAAGTGCGCATCTATCGGATCGAAACCACACGGACACAGCACAGTTGCGCCTTGACACTGCTTCACGATCTCTTCGGCGCTCATTGTTCGATCAGAGGGGTTCAATCTCGCATCGAAGCGCTCCGCAATAGCGGTTTGGACGGCCTTTGTCCAACTTCGGGTTACTACTACCACAGGTTTTGTCACTTTTTCTTCCTCATGATTCTAGCGGGGTGCTACAACATAAAACCCGTTCGCCTAAGGCTTGGGATCAGAGTGAGTCGCTGCCACCGCCGATTGCGACAATGCTGCCGGCGCCCGCAGAAATAAGGCTACGACTGCTAAAAGTATCGGCAAAAGGGCCAGACTCCGAAGAGTCCAGTCATAAGTGCCGGAGATATCGAAAGCCATCGCCAGAGGGAGTGGGCCCAGGGACGCTCCGACGATGACGATCATTTGCCCCGTGCCTTGGATGCTGCCCAGGTGTTTGCGCCCAAAGTACCTCGGCCAAAGAAATGCAACATAGTTCATGGTGGCGGCGTTATTCAGGCCGAAAATCATGGCATAAATCACGGCCCCCGTCATACTGCCCACCAGCGTGACAGACACAAGTGACGCTGCCATAACAACAAGGCCGCCGGCGAGCATCCACTCGGTTCGAAAACGATCAAGCATACGACCAATGATCGGCATTGTGATCGCTGCTGTAATGCCGGTAATGGTAAACATGGAAGTCGCGTCTTGTGCAGAGAGGCCATGTTTCATCAAAATGCCTTTGTTCTCTACGTGCAGTGCAGTCACCAGCATCGATAGAGCAAAAAGACTGGCTGTAATAATATAGAACGTCGACGATCGCAGGGCTTCGCCTCGAGTCAGCCCAGTCATCACAGTAGATTCACCGGAGTCATTGTCCGGTGGGACACCGTCTGGTGCGAGGCCGACCTGCTCAGGTTTGTTGTAGGCCAACAGAATGATCGGCGGCAACAGAATAATCCAGGTGCTGATTCCGAGCCAGATCCAGGTCTCGCGCCAGCCGATGGTCTCGATCAACCATTGGCATAAAGGGGGGTGTACCGCCATCGAAATCGGGAACCCCAGCGACATTATGCCAAGCGCAAAGCCCCGCTTGCGGTTAAACCATTGAGAGACCAAGTTGTTGCAGCTCAGCATCAAGGAGCCTTGGCCAAGAAATCGCAAGCAGCCAAAACCGATTGCGATGGCAAGCCAACTGGATGCAAAACTAAACAACACGCAGGCGAGGCCGAGTGCCAGCGTAAGTATCCAGAGTAAGCGGGCCGGACCGACCCGATCAATCACGCTACCGAGCTTGGGCAGCAAAAAGGCAGCGACCAAGGTAGCAGCGCCATACGCCGCCGCAATGGCGGTGCGGGAAAGCCCGAGCTCCTGCGACAGCGGGTCGAAAAACAAGCCAATCAAATGTGATTGACCTGGTCCGGTACCAAACATGGTGAGTGCAGCAACCGGAAGAATGACCCAACCATAGAATACTCGTTGGTTCATAGTCCGAAACAGCGATTGTCGAAGTCCAGTGAGCATAGATAGATCAGGCAAGTGGGTTAGCCGTTGAGGCTAGGTGAATAATCAGGGTTTAAAACCTATAGGCTTTGACCAAAGCTCAGCAGAGCTGAGATCAGTGGTTGTGGTGCTTCAGCCGGGAGCATATGGCCGGCATTTTCCACATCGACTCGGCGAACGTTCGGGATTCTTCCTACCAGTTTGTCAACAACTTCGGCGTCGAAAAATACTCGATCATTCAAGCCCATAATCACCAGGACAGGGCAGGTGATGTGTTCGTAATCGACGTTCCAATCGGCTGCACCCATATTTTTCAGCAGATTATAGGTGCCAGAATTTTTATCCAGCGGCTGGTAGTCGGTATCGGGTTTGATAAAGGCCTTTCGATTGGCAGCGAGCCAGTCAGGCCCCCAAAGCAGCGGTGTCATCATGTCACCCATCAGCTGAGGGCCGCCGACCTCCATGACCCGGACCACCGCATCATTGATCCACGCTATACGGGGCCCGATCTGCCGCAAGGTATTGATGAGGACTAATCCAGCCACATCCAACCCGGCGAGATGTGATTGGGTGGCGAAAAGGCCGCCAATCGACAGCCCGACCAAGACCGGTCGCTTGATCTCCAGGGTTTCGATGATCAGGCGCAAGTCCCCAGCGATTAGTGTGTCGTTAAGTGCTGTTCCGGGTGAGAAGGGGCTGTCGGGTTGGCCACGAAAGTTATAAGCGAGAGTGCCATAACCGGCATCACGGAGCGCTGGGCCAACGTCTTGCTGCCATTGTTGGGCGGTTCCAGAGACCGGGTTGACGAAAACAAAAGTGGGGGCATCGGTGCCCGATGGCGCATCATGCTCATAGTACAGACCGTCGTTGGCACTAATTCTCAGATATGACATTTCTCTTCTCCTGTCAGAATTTCCAAATCATAGCCTCTTCAGAAATCGCAGGTACTGCCTTCAGCCCCGTGGTATGACCGCGGTGTTTGCCGGCAGGGTCATCGCGGCGCCAATTGTTCAACCCGGCCGTAGTCTGTGGGCGTTAATCGTTGCTGGTGTCGTATCGGGTTGGAACAGCTTCGATTGAATAAGTTTTGTGCCTTCAAGCATTTAGTGACTCCCAAGCAAGCGCTGAAAAATAAGATGCAACGCTGAAACGCAACCCGCAACGGCCAGGTAGTCATGCGGTTTAATAGTGTGCAGCGAAACCCCCCGGGGTTTAGTGGAGGCCCCGCTTTGGTGGCATTGACAGCGCTGATAGGTGCATTTGGGACATTGAAGAAGGAAAAATCAAGCCATTTGAATTTGGCGGAAGTAGCCGAACCAGCGATATCGCCAAGGTCGTGGCGCGCCCGATTCAAGCGCAGTCAACAGCGATCGACCACATGAAGTTCAGCGTCCGGTATGATGGTCGACTTTTCTGATTAAGAAATAGGTCTGCACAACATGCTGCGACTCGCAGAAAAAATGAGCCGGCTCGGCACCGAAACGGCTTTCGATGTTCTGGCTCGGGCCGATGTATTGGCGCGTGGAGGGCAGGACATCATTAATCTTGGGATCGGCCAGCCCGATTTCAAAACCCCGGAGCACATTGTAGAGGCGGCGGTCAAAGCACTTCATGACGGCCACCATGGCTACACCCCTTCTCCAGGTATTCCACAGTTGCGCGAATCGGTAGCACAGGATCTTGTGAAGCGTCGGGGAGCCAAGGTTTCTGCCGATCGTATTGTGATTGTTCCAGGCGGAAAGGTAACGATGTTTTTCGCAATCCTGATGTTCGGTGAGCCGGGTGCAGAAATCCTGTACCCCAACCCTGGATTTCCTATCTACCAGTCGGTCATCGAGTTCACCGGCGCAAAGGCCGTGCCCATACGCCTGCTGGAAGAGAACGATTTTTCTTTCGATGCTGACACCATCTTGAGCCAAATTACCGAGAACACCCGATTATTGATTCTGAACTCTCCCGCCAACCCAACCGGTGGGGCTGTGCCCAGAGCTGAGATGGATCGGCTGGTATCGGGCCTGACGGAAAAGCATCCAAACGTTGCAATATTGAGTGATGAGATCTATTCACGAATTACGTACGACGACCGGGAGCACGTATCACTCCTGTCGTATCCTGAACTCGATGATCGACTCATTTTGCTCGATGGCTGGAGTAAGACTTATGCAATGACTGGATGGCGGATGGGCTATGCGGTCTGGCCTGAAGCGCTGGTAGAAGGCGCGACTCGTTTGGCGGTCAATTGCCACTCTTGTGTGAATTCTGCCGCTCAGTATGCCGGGATCGCTGCCTTGGAAGGGCCACAGGATGCGGTTGATGGGATGGTGTCGGCATTCGACGAAAGGCGGCGTGTGATTGTGGCGGGGTTAAACAGTCTTCCCGGCGTGAGTTGCCGTACACCGATTGGCGCGTTCTATGTTTTCCCGAACATCCGCAAGACAGGATTGACTGCCCGGGTTCTACAGGATCGTTTGCTCGAAGAAGTGGGTGTCGCAACGGTTGCAGGCACGAGCTTTGGTGCTCTCGGAGAAGGCTACATCAGATTCTCATATGCCAACAGCGTAGAGAACATCGAGATAGCATTAGATCGTGCGGCTGAACTCTTGCGTGCTGTATGAGGTGTACTGCCCAAAGGACACATAAATTGAAAAGGAGATAATCGAGATGACTGGACTTTCAAAATCAAAGATGTATTTGGGCGGAGAGTGGGTGGAACCACTGACCGGGGATTATTTTGAGTCGCACAATCCGTACACCGGCAAACCATGGATGCTGGTCGGTAGAGGCGGGGAGGACGACGCCAACCGAGCAGTCGACGCTGCGAAAAAGGCATTTCATAACCCCGAGTGGCGGGATATGACGCCAACCGCGCGCGGACATCTCCTTCGGAAATTAGGGGATCTAATAGCCGAGAACGCAGAAGCTCTGGCAAAAGTCGAGGTGCAGGACAACGGTAAGTTATATGCTGAGATGCACATGCAGATGCGTTACGCGCCGCAATGGTATTACTACTTCGGGGGGTTGGCCGACAAGATCGAGGGTTCGATTTTTCCAATAGATAAGCCGGAAGTCTTTGCCTATACCCGGCATGAGCCTCTTGGCGTTTGTGTCGCGATTATTCCGTGGAACTCGCCACTTCTATTGGTAAGTTATAAGTTGGCACCGGCCTTAGCGGCAGGCAATACGGTCATCATCAAGCCCTCCGAGTTCACCTCGGCATCAGCTCTAGAATACGTAAAATTAGTTGAGGCGGCCGGGTTCCCCAAAGGCGTGGTCAACGTGGTTACAGGATACGGGAAAGAAGTTGGCGAAGCCTTGATTACCCACCCGGATGTGGCCAAGGTTGCATTTACCGGCGGCTCCGCGAGTGGTCGGCATGTGTACTCGCGCGCGGCTCAGTCATTAAAGAAAGTGAGTCTGGAGTTGGGTGGCAAATCTCCAAACATCATTTTTGATGACTGCAACATCGATAATGCGGTTAAGGGGGCTATATCGGGGATTTTTGCTGCCACGGGGCAGACCTGTATCGCTGGATCCAGGCTTTTGGTCCAGGAATCGATCCACGATGAAATTGTAGAAAAATTGGTCGCTTTGGCCAAGACGGCAAGAATGGGTGATCCGATGTCGAAAGATACTCAGGTTGGGCCAGTCACGACCTATCCACAGTACGAAAAGGTATTGAGCTATCTGCAAATCGCCCATGATGAAGGGGTCGATTGTGTTCTTGGCGGTGATAAAGCGACGCGCCCCGAATGTGGCGAAGGCTGGTTTGTGGAGCCGACAATTTATACCAATGTCGACAATAGTATGCGGATCGCACAGGAGGAAGTTTTTGGCCCGGTGCTTTCCGTCATTCCCTTCAAGGACGAAGAAGAGGCTATCGCGATTGGTAACGACGTGGTATTCGGCCTTGCTGCTGGTATTTGGACACAGAGTATTCGACGGGCGATCGAGCTGCCGAAAAAACTGCAAGCTGGAACAGTCTGGGTCAATATGTATCGTGCGGTGAGCTACATGGCGCCGTTCGGAGGATACAAGCAGTCCGGTTTGGGACGAGAGAACGGGCAGGAGGCAATTCGGGAATATATGCAAACGAAGACCGTCTGGTTGTCTACCTCAGAAGAGGTGCCCAACCCGTTTATCATGCGTTGACCTGGCGATG
>JABINT010000049.1 GCA_018698075.1 Acidiferrobacteraceae bacterium | reverse complement strand
CGGGTCAAGAATAAAATCAAGCTCACCCGACAGCAAAGCCGCCACACGGGTCGCCTGGTTGGCGATCGGCGTGTAGATGATTTTGTCGACCTGATGTGGGTATTCTTTCAGACCCCACCAGTCATTGTTCTTGACCAGGATAGTTTTAACATCGGGCTCGCGCAGTTCCAGCTTGAACGGGCCGGTTCCCATGGCATGACGCACAGCATAGGTTTCTTCCTTGGCGGAACGGTCTTGCGGTTTGGTAACATTGTTTTTTTCAGCCCACGCCCTGGACATCATGAAGACGTTAGTCAACTGGTTGCGCAGGATAGGGTTCGGTTCTTTGGTGAGGATCTGGACCGTATGCGCATCAATAACTTTCACTTCCTTGATCGAGCTGATATCGCCCTTGATATCAGAAGTCGGTGAAAGGGCGCGTTCGATGGTAAATTTCACATCATCTGCGGTGAAGTCTGAACCATCGTGGAAGCGCACGCCTTTACGCAGGGAAAATTCCCAGGTTGTCGCATCGATCAGTTTATGACCCGTAGCAAGCCAGGGCGTGTTCTTCATGTCTTTGTCGTTGTAGTAAAGAACGTCATAAATTTTGCGCGATGCTGAATGGGTCGGTGACTCATTGGCGGCATGCGGATCGGACGTCAGTGCATCACCCTGACTGGCCCAGCGAATAACATTTTCCGCTGCGGCAGGCGCCGCCGTTAGAGCTATAGCCGTTGTGGCTATGGCAAATGCTGATAGAAACTTGGTTTTCATAATTTTGTATCCTCCCATGGGACGAGTGAACCTTTGATTCAATTTTATCAAGTTGGACGAAACTATATTAGATCGAATAGAGTCGTTAATGTCTAATTTTAAATGTGCAATTCTCCCGGATAGCATACCAAAAAGAGGAGTTGAGCCTTCATGGCCAGGGTCCCCAATCTGAACGTCAACGACCTGCCCGAGCACTATCAGGGCGATTTTAACCGGCTCAGTGGTATTTTCTCTGGCTTCACTAATCAGGTGCCGGTCTATGCCCATTGCCCGGCCGGCATGAAGCAGATATTCGAAACCACTCTGGCGCTGCGAGAAACCGGCAATTTTCCGAAACGATTGATGGAAATAGCCGTTATTGCGGCAAGTCACGCCAACCGCTGCGAATATTGCGTCACCCATCATTCCGCTATCCTGACCGGGTTGGGACTGGATGCAGATACAGTGTCCGATATTACCCGTGCTGAGCCGGTGAAATTGAGTGAGCTTGAGCTTCTTGTTCGCGATTACGCGATTGCTGTATCCGAGCGGGCCTGGGGGCTTCGCGATGACATGTTTGAGCGCTTGCGGGAGCATTTTTCCAACGAGCAGATCGTCGAGTTGACCATGCGGATCGCGCTGACAGGCATGTTCAACACCATCAATCAGGCCCTTGATATTGAGCTGGAAGAGGGGATGATCACGATGCCGCTCGCTGAAGGACTTGAAGAAACTGGATAATACAATGCTAATGGATTATGCATTGACCAATTCAAAAGGAGAATAACATTATGTCAATCATTAACCGGATTGCTGAATTCCATGAACAGATGACCGAATGGCGCCATGACATTCACGCCCACCCCGAAATTGCCTTTGAAGAGCAGCGCACGTCGGATATCGTCGCCCGTGAACTCGGGCAATTCGGTATCGAGGTGCATCGCGGATTGGCCAAGACTGGTGTTGTTGGCGTGTTGAAAAACGGTGATGGCCCCTCCATTGGTCTACGCGCCGATATGGATGCTCTACCCATTCACGAAGCGAACGACTTCGATCACCGCTCTAAACACGATGGAAAAATGCACGCCTGCGGACACGACGGGCATACCTCAATGCTGCTGGGCGCGGCAAAATACCTCGCCGAAACCCGCCAGTTCAAGGGCACCATCAACTTCATTTTCCAGCCCGCCGAAGAAGGCGAAGGTGGGGCGCGGGTAATGATTGAAGAGGGCTTGTTCGATAAATTCCCGTGTCAGTCGGTTTATGGTGTACACAACATGCCGGGCAAGGATACCGGAACCTTTCACATGCGTACGGGCGCGTTGATGGCAGCGTATGATACCTTCGAGATCACCGTCACCGGACGCGGCTCGCACGCCGCCATGCCGCATCACAGCATCGATCCGGTGGTTGTCGCCTCTAAGATTGTTGGTGGCCTGCAAAGCATTACCAGCCGTAATCTGGATCCGCTTGAATCAGCCGTTATCAGTGTCACGCAAATTCATGGCGGTGATACCAATAACGTGATCCCCAACCGTGTGTGGATGGAAGGCACGACACGCAGTTTCAAGCCCGAAGTCAGGGACTGGCTGGCGCCGTCCATGCAACGGGTTGTTGATGGTATCGCCCAAGCTTACGGAGCGAGCGCAGAATTTGACTATCTGCGCCGCTATCCGTCGACGATCAACCATTCGACTGAAACCGGGATTGCCGCGAAAATCGCCGCCGAAGTTGCCGGTGAAGCCAGGGTTGATATCAATACTGCACCGGTCATGGGTGCAGAGGATTTTTCCTTCATGCTGGAAAAGGTGCCGGGGTGTTATCTGTTTATCGGCAATGGTGCTGGCGAAGGGGCGTGCATGGTTCATAACCCGAGCTACGATTTCAATGATGAAATCCTGCCCGTCGGTGCGACCTATTTCTCGCGTCTCGTGGAGACCGTTCTGGCGGCCTGATCTAAAAATCCTGATCCAGAAGAACGGCACAGGCCTGGACGATCAAATCGCCAAGATCATCAGTCAATCGCTCCAGCAGCGGTTGGTGCAGCCCAACGAAATCGGCGAGTTGGTTGTGTATCTGTGCCGAAAGGAAGCCATCGCGATCACCATGGAAGATATACAGGTTAATGCGGCGGCCTGGTGGTAACAGCAATCGGTGACCCAGATTGGATGCTGACTACGTGGTCTGAAATTTCTTTTTGACTTTTATTGCAAGGAATGTCGCTATGGATCTGTCTGCCCGACTGGGGCTAAAAAGACTGGCGCAATTGCGCCGAGCCTGGGTTGATGTTGAGCGCGGTGCGATCAGCCGGATCACCGGCAAAGTGCGCCCCGCGTTGCCTGCCGAAGATCTTCATCTGATTCGCCGGCAGGTTGATGAATGTCTGTCTGAGATGGGGGGCGCTGCCTCTGCGCGGGCCCGGGCCGCGCGTTTGGGCGGGGTTTACCTGGATCTGAATTCACGAGGTCGCGAAAACTTTCTGAGGCTACTGGCGGGCGAATACGGAGTCAATCCAGATGTATTGCGTCGATCAGCACGCCAGTGGCTGGAACTGGATGCTGCAGATTCATCAAAGAGCGCCCAAACCCTGCTTGAGGCCCAGGCGCATTTACGCCACACGCTGCAGTCCCCGCGAATACGTCTTTTGATGCAGTTCAATGATCTGCCTGAAGGAGTCAAGTTCTTGGCTAATATGCGAGCCCAGTTGGTCAAGATCAAGGGCGACGATTCGGAACTATGTGCTTTTGATAGCGAGTTTCGAGATCTTCTTGCATCATGGTTCGATGTGGGTTTTTTGGAATTGCGCCGCATTACCTGGGATGCGCCGGCCGCATTGCTGGAAACGCTAGCCGAGCACGAAGCGGTGCACGCGATTCGTTCATGGCAGGACATCAAACACCGCCTGGCGGCGGCTGATCGACGCTGTTTTGCCTTCATTCACCCACAGATGCCCAATGATCCCCTGATCTTCGTCTGGGTGGCGTTGACTAACGGGGTCTCCGAGCGTATTGATGATCTGCTACGGGTAGATCATCATGAGTTGAATCCAGACAAAGCCGACACTGCGATGTTTTACTCAATCTCGGCGATACAGCCAGGCCTTGATGGAGTAGGGTTTGGTAATTTTCTGATCAAACAAGTCGCTGGCCGCTTAAGTCGCGATCACAAACAACTCAAACACTTTGCAACCCTGTCACCTATGCCGGGATTTCAGCGTTGGCTGAGCCAAGAATTAGATCGCTCCAATAACGGCGGGGGCGAGCATCCCCGTGTACAAGAAGGATTGCAGGCGCTGCGAAATGCCGGGGCGCTGGAGCGCATGTTTTTGGATCGAAGTTGGCTCCGGGATCAGGCTGCACTGGAGCTTGTGCGTCAGCCGCTACTGGTTCTAGCCGCGCATTACCTGGCACAGGAAAAACGTGGCCTGGGCGCTCTTGATCAGGTTGCTAATTTCCACCTGTCCAACGGAGCCAGTATTGACCGGCTCAACTTTCCCGGTGACCTCTCCCGGCAGGGCCAAAAGCGTGCTGCGGGACTAATGGTGAACTATCGTTATCGGCTGAAAGATATTGAATCCAATCACGAGGCTTACCATGGAACAGGTGAGATTGCCCAGTCGCGGGTAATCAGCGCTCTTCTTAAGACGATTATCTCTTTGTAGCTCCGTTTAGCAGTACAGGCCGATCTTGATCCTGATCAGAAAATTGAGTATCAGGACTTGACTTGGACTTAGGAAATAATATAATGAGAATCATTCGCATTCGCTATTAAAAAGGCTTGGAGTAGGTCAATGATCGATCGAGTCAGTAATTTCCTCATCAGCATATGTTTGGCTCTGGCTCTGGCTGCACCCTTTGCAGTTGCTGGCACAGATGAAGTCAATGTATACAGTTATCGTAAGCCGCAACTGATAGATCCTTTATTTGAGGCTTTTACCCAGCAGACCGGGATCAGGGTTAACTCGGTGTTTGCCAAGAAGGGGCTGCTGCAGCGCCTTAAGAGCGAAGGACGCAACAGCCCGGCGGATCTGGTGTTTACTACCGATATTGGTCGGTTGACTGATATTCAGCGTGCGGGGCTTACCCAGTCGGTCGACTCGCCGACCCTGCGTGCGGCTGTGCCGGCTAACTACCGTGAGCCCCAAGGGCATTGGTTTGGGCTGACCGCGCGGGCTCGGATCATTGTTGTCTCTAAAGACCGCGTCACCCCTGGCGAGATAGAGGACTACGAGGATCTGACCGTTCCCCTCTGGCAGGGCCGCGTCTGTACTCGCTCGGCTAAACACCCGTATATGACAGCCCTAACCGCCAGTATGATTGCCGCTCACGGTTACGCCCACGCCAAGCAATGGCTTGACGGGTTGCGTAGCAACCTCGCCCGCCGGCCTCAGGGCAATGATCGTGCCCAGGTCAAAGCCATTTACCACGGCCTGTGTGATGTTGCGCTAATCAATCATTACTACATGGCCAAGATGCTGGCAGACCCCAAACAAAAATCTTGGGCCGAGTCGGTCCGGGTGATTTTCCCCAATCAGTCAGGCCGGGGCACGCACATGAATGTCAGTGGTGTTGCATTAACAAAGCATGCCCCCCATCGTAGTTCAGCCATTGCCCTGATGGAGTTTCTGGCAAGCGAGCAAGGCCAGGCACTGTACGCCAAGGAGAATGGCGAATACCCGGTAACGTCTGGTGTGCCGTGGAACGCTTTACAGCGATCCTGGGGCAAATTTCACCAGGACTCCTTGTCACTGGCGACGATCGCAGATCATCGTGCACGGGCTGTTCGGCTCGCTGATGAAGTTGGTTACGATGACTGACCTTCTCGCATTGGGGCTGTGACTGGGGCCAGTTTCTTGATCCGGCCGGCGCAGTCCACAATGCTGCGCCGTGTAACCCGTTTTAGTCCATGGACGCTGGGTACTGTCATGCTGGCACTGCTCGCAGTCACTCCTGTGGTTACTGTGGTTTGGTTGGCTGTACATCCCAGCGACGATATCTGGCAGCACTTGCTCGATACCTCGTTGTCCGTTTATCTCTCCAATACACTGTTACTTATGCTGGGCGTGGGGGTCAGTGTGCTGCTGACCGGGGTAGCAACGGCGTGGCTTGTCACCATGTGCCGCTTTCCCGGTCGAGGCATGTTTGAGTGGCTGCTTATTTTCCCGTTGGCGATCCCAGCCTATGTGATCGCTTATGCCTACACTGATCTGCTGGAGTACGCCGGCCCCGTGCAGATGGTGCTTAGAGGGTTGTTTGGCTGGTCCAGTCCACGCGATTACTGGTTTCCGGAGATTCGCAGTCTGTGGGGTGCAATGATTCTCATGGGAGTGGTGTTGTACCCCTATGTGTATCTTCTGGCGCGGGCTGCGTTTTTGGAACAATCGGTCAATGTGCTGGAAGTCAGCCGGGTGCTCGGGCGTGGACCATGGCATACCTTCTACTCAATATCATTACCAGCCGCTCGCCCTGCAGTCGCAGTCGGCGTTGCTTTGGCATTGATGGAGACATTGAACGATTACGGCACTGTTGATTTTTTTGCGGTGCGAACGATGACAGCAGGCCTGATTGATGTCTGGCTGGGCATGGGCAGTCTTGCGGGCGGCGCCCAGATTGCCACCACCATGCTGGTTTTCGTAATAGCTCTTATTACACTGGAGCGGATCAGCCGGCGGCATCAGAAGGTCTACCAACAGTCGTCTACGCGGTTTCGCGCGTTACCTGCATATCGCTTAACCGGTTGGCGGGCCTTCGCGGCAGGTGGGTTATGCGCGATACCGGTAACTGTGGGGTTCGTCATTCCTGTTGCGGTACTTTCATACCTGGCCCTGTTGTATTTCGAGGATTCCTGGACTAGCGAATTTCGCACGTACGCGCTTAATAGCCTCACGCTTTCATCAATCGCTGCGCTGTTGGCGCTGGGAGTCGCGCTGTTCATTGCCTACAGCCGCCGCCTGGGCGGCGGGCGTTTACTTGGCGTTGCGGCACGTGTTGCGTCGCTCGGCTATGCGATGCCCGGCGCTGTGCTGGCTGTTGGTACGGTGGTGCCTTTTGCGGCATTCGATAATTCTGTAGATGCGTTTTTGCGAGCACACCTGGGTTTTTCTTCCGGTCTGCTGCTGAGTGGCACGGTGGTTGCTGTGCTTTTTGCCTATGTGGTGCGTTTTCTGGCAGTGGCTCTGGGTCAGATTGAGTCGAGCCTGGAGAAAGTTTCACCTTCTATGGATATGGCGGCCCGTACCTTGGGCTACCGGGCAGGGCAGACTCTGCTGCGTTACCATGTGCCCCTTATTCGTGGCGGGATGTTGACCGCAGTCATGATTGTTTTTGTCGATTGTATGAAGGAGCTTCCGGCGACACTTCTGTTGCGCCCGTTTAACTTCGAGACGCTAGCGACCCATGTCTACCAGTTTGCCTCCGATGAGATGCTCGGTGAAGCCGCACTGGGCTCACTCACCATTGTTGTGGTCGGTCTGATACCAGTTTTGGTATTGAGTTGGATGATCTCCCGTTCGAGAGTTACGCCGCGAAACCGGGCAGGGCAGGACTGAATAATGGACTCACCACAAGCGCCGGCCCGGGGCAGTTCCTCAGCAGTGGAGCGCCCGCTCTTGCAGGTGCAAAATATCTCCTGCAACTATGAATTAGAGCGCGCGGTTTTTGACCTCAGTCTAACGGTGAATCGAGGCGAGCAGGTATGTCTATTGGGCCCCAGTGGTTGCGGCAAGACCACTGTGCTTCGCGCCATTGCTGGCTTTCACCCGGTACTGACGGGCGGCATTTTTATCAATGACCAGCAGGTCTCTGCCGCTGGTGCGATGGTGCCGCCCGAAGCACGGCGCCTTGGTATGGTGTTTCAGGATCATGCTTTGTTTCCACACCTGTCAGTGCAGCAGAACGTTGCCTCAGGGCTGCGCCAGTTTTCAGCCCGTGATCGGAAAGAGGCGGTTGCCGATATGCTTGAGCGCATGGGTTTGACTCGGCATGCGAAGCGCTACCCACACGAACTTTCCGGCGGGCAACAGCAGCGCGTTGCATTGGCTCGGGCGCTCGCGCCGAGACCGCTTTTGTTATTGATGGACGAGCCGTTTTCCAACCTCGACCAGGAATTACGCGAACGTATGGGTCAGGAAGTCTCCGATATGCTGAAGGAAAATGACATCACCTGCGTGATGGTGACCCATGATCAGAACGATGCCTTTGCCTTAGGGGACAAGGTTGGGGTGATGGCAGATGGCGCGATCGTGCAATGGGATACCCCTTATAATCTTTATCATCGCCCGCAGAATCATTTTGTAGCCGATTTTATCGGTAACGGCATATTTCTGGCCGGGGAGTTATGCTCGGCGAACCGCGTGACAACCCCACTTGGCAATCTGGACAGTGGCACGGCATTAGGTTGGGTCGTTGGATCGCAGGTAGAAGTGCTGATTCGACCTGATGACGTGATATACGACTCGCAAGGCCCCGTTAAGGCTCAAGTGATGCGTCGAGCGTTTAAGGGAGCCGAGATCATGTATACATTGCGTACCAGTAGCCAGATTACATTGCTGGCGCTCTTTCCCAGTCACGCCAATTTTGAGATCGGTGACGAAGTGTCAGTTCGCCTGGAAGTCGATCACCTGGTAGTGTTTGCCCGAGAGTCAGAATCTGCTTAGGGGCCTTAACTGAGGCCTGGTCTTCAGCGCAGATGATCCAGTCGATGACCGTGATAAATAGAGTAATGGCGAACCGATGCCGGGGCATGTGCGATAGCGGTCGATAAGGCGATCAGTACAAAAAATAATACCACTGCGGCGTCTGGCCATATCGTCATCGCAGTTACTAATGCCAGTTTGGCGATGACTACCTGACCGCACAACTGGATCAGCCAGGCGCCATTTGAAAAGGTATACAGCACGGCCAGGCCAAACCCTGATCCCAGCACAGTCAATGCAGCCCCCTGCTGCAGATACTCGGTGTTAATGGCGAGCAAAGATGTTCCGAGCAGGACGATGCTTGCCAGGTGCACGGCACGCAGACTGATATTGATCCAGCGCTGCCCCAAAAAGAAGCGCGAGCGCTGGGGAAAAAAGGTTTTTTTTAAGGACACTGAACGCTTGGTTCTGGCAAAGCGGCTGCGTCGATTCAATCGGGCTCGAACGGGGTTAGATAGGCGTCTAGTATAGAGGGGGTCGCCGCGCTTTCTTTGACCTCGATTCGGGCAACAGCACGATGATGCACCTCGTCGGGGCCATCGGCATAGCGCAGCGCTCGCCCCCAGGTCCAGTGATCGGCCAGCGGGGTATCTGGGCTGACGCCCATGGCACCAAAGGCCTGCATTGCCCGGTCGAGCACGGTGGTGTGTAGCAGGGGTACCAGAGCTTTGATCATTGAGATTTCTTTACGGGCAGCTTTGGCGCCGTGCTCATCGATCAGCCAGGCCGTTTTCAGTACCAGCAAGCGCGCTTGCTCGATCTCGATACGCGAGCGTGAGATCCATTCGGCAACGGCACCGTGTTCATGAAGATAACGGCCAAAGGTTTTTCGTTCTTGCGTTCGGCGGGTCATCAATTCCAACGCCAGCTCTGCGGCGCCGACCGAACGCATACAGTGATGGATGCGGCCAGGTCCCAGCCGAGCCTGGGCCAGGGCAAATCCCGAGCCTTCCTCGCCTAATAGATTGCCCGCCGGTACGCGCACATTCTTAAAGGTGATTTCACAGTGGCCTTCCGGATGAAGGTGGTTCATCACTGTGACGTTTCGCACCACCGTGACACCTTGGGTATCAATAGGTACCAGCACCATACTCTGCTGGTGGTAAGTATCTGCGTCAGGGTTGGTCTTGCCCATCACAATCAGTAGCTTGCAGTTGGGATGCGCGGCGTTGGTAATCCACCACTTGCGGCCATTAATGATGTAATCATCACCATCGCGGGTAATCCGGGTCTGGATGTTTGAGGCATCCGATGAGGCTGTGTCGGGCTCGGTCATAGCAAAAGCCGAGCGGATCTTGCCGTTCAGCAAAGGCGTGAGCCACTGCTGGTACTGCTCGGGCGATGCGAACATATGCAGCAGTTCCATGTTACCGGTATCGGGCGCACTGCAGTTAAATGGCTCCGATGACCAGGTAACGCGTCCCATAATTTCTGCCAGGGGCGCGTACTCGAGGTTCGTCAGTGGTGAGCCGGGTTCATCGGTTTTAAGACCGGGCAGGAAAAGATTCCATAACCCCTGTTGACGGGCCAGCGCTTTCAGATCTTCCATGAACGACACCGGATAGGTACCGTTGCGTACTTCTTTTTGCCACTGGCCGATCTTCGGCACGATGTGGGCATCCATAAATTCGCGAACCTGGGTGCGCAGGCCTTCAACTTTGGACGAGTAGGCGAAATCCATAGGGAATTATCTCCGGTGTACAAGTCGGAATGCTAGCAAGGATAAACCTCGCATTCCAACGATTGGTAAGATGAGTGTGTCGGTTACTCGGAGCATCTTGTCAGGGCGTAAGTACAATCTTGCCACAAACGGTACGCTGCTCGATTTGTTGAAGAGCATTGGCGGCCTGAGCCAGCGGCATGACAGCGTGCAGTTGCGGCTGTAAAGCGCCAGACGCAGTGAGCTCGAACAGTTGTTGGTGGTTCTGGTGAGCCTGATCAGATTCTTTCTCGCAGAAATTTCCCCAGAATACGCCAACCACACTATAGCCTTTGACCAAAGGCAGGTTGAGTGGCAGTTGCGGTATCTTACCGCCGGCAAAGCCAATCACCAGCCAGCGGCCTCGCCAGGCGACTGAACGACTGAGGGTGTCTGCGAGTTCGCCACCGACCGGATCAAAAATAACGTCTGCACCGTTGCCGCCGGTCAGCGACCGTATTGCCCCGCGCAAGTCGTCCCCACTGGTGTTGATACCGGCATGGGCGCCGTGGCGTTTCGCTACCTCTAATTTTTCTGGTGTCGAGCAGGCTGCGATGACGTGCGCACCGAGGGCGCAGCCGATTTGCACGGCGGCAAGGCCGGTGCCGCCGGCCGCGCCGGTCACCAGGAGGGTTTCTCCGGCTTGCAATGATCCGCGTTGAACGAGCGCATGATAAGCCGTGCCATGGGCGCATAACAGCCCTCCAGCTTGGGTGAATTCCAGGCTCGCGGGAAGCAGGTAAGCGTGGCTGGCCGGTACCACCACTGCCTGGGCATAAGTACCAAAGCGCGGGCTCATGGCAGCAACCCGGTCTCCTACCTCGAGACCAGATACGCCTTCGCCAAGTGCATCAATGGTGCCGGCACACTCAATACCGGGAACAAAAGGCAGATCCGGCTTGACCTGGTACAACCCTCGAACCAGCAAGGCATCCGGAAAGTTCACACCCACTGCACTGATTTGCAGTCGAATCTCGCCCGGCCCAGGCACGGGTTCGGGCAGCTCGCGCAGCACCAGGTCGTCCACCGGACCGTAAGCCTCACAGACAATTGCCTCCATTATTCCTCCTGATTATTAATGACTTCCATACCCATCTGGGCGAGCTGTGATGTGAGCTCACCTACCGCGATAGCTTTCTCACTCGAAGCGTTACCATCAAGAGCGCGCTTCATGACTCCCTGGCAGATCGCCGCCAGACGAAAGAAACTGAAGGCGAGATAAAATCGCCAATGATCGATCTGGCTGATGCCGCGATTTTCGCAGTACTGCGCTACGATCTCGTGTTCACGAGGAATCCCCAGTGGCGCCGGATCGATACCGGCAAGACCCTGAATCTGCCCTGTGTTTGGCATACGCAGACACATACAGAAATACGCAAGATCAGCAAAAGGGTGGCCCAGTGTCGATAACTCCCAGTCGATGACTGCCTGTATCCGACCCTCACTGGGCGCGATGATCAGGTTATCAAGACGGTAATCACCATGAATCAGTGTGCTTTGGCCATCATCAGGCGGGGTGTGGGGTTCTAACCAGGCAATCAGCGATTCCATGGCGTCAATGCGATCCGTCTCGCTGGCGCGGTATTGTCCGGTCCAGCGCGCGATCTGGCGCTCAAAATAATTTCCGGGCCGGCCAAAGTCGGCGAGTCCGATGGACGCTGGATCCAGCGAGTGTAGTGCCGCAAGCACAGTAATCTCGTGCTGGTAGAGGGCGCTACGCTCTGGTGTCGTCAGTTCCGGTAGTGTTGGATCCCAGAAAATCCGACCATCTTCATAGCTCATGACAAAAAAGACCGAGCCGATAAGCTCCGGATCCTCGCACAGGCACCAGGTCTGCGGCACTGGCACAGTTGAACCCTGGAGCGCCTGCATAACTCTGAACTCGCGTTCCACAGCGTGGGCAGATTTCAGTAGTTTTCCACTGGGTTTTCGGCGCAGCACATAAGTCCCGCCGGTGCTCTGCACACGATAGGTCGGGTTGGATTGCCCCCCGGTGAACTTATCGACAGATTGCAGCAACCCGATGCCTGGTATCGCCGACTCGAGGTACCCGTTCAGGCGGGCAAAGTCTATGTTTTCTTTGTTCATACTGACTTGGCGATCGGTCACACCTTATTGATTTAAAATTGCTGGGCAAATTCCCAAAAGTGCATCTTTTCCCCAGGCGGGATGTATTTCCTTGTCGGCCGATGTGTGTGTTGACTCTAACCGGAGTTAACGAATGGCGCCTTCGGCGCTTGAATGGCCGGCACCCTAAACTAGTCCGTTGCCGATGATTTTGCCAGTTGTTCTTTTTTTTGTTGTTGCCACATTTGTGCATATAAGCCTTTTTCGGCCAGCAACTGCGGGTGAGTACCCTGTTCGGTAATGCGGCCGTCGTCGAGTACCAGAATCTGGTCCGCACCGACCACCGTGGACAGGCGGTGAGCGATGACCAGTGAGGTCCGCCCCTGTGAAAGACGGGCCAGGTTGTCTTGAATTTCGCGCTCTGTGGTGCTGTCCAAAGACGAGGTGGCTTCGTCAAAAAAGAAAATCTTTGGATCTCGCAGCAGGGCACGAGCGATTGCGACCCGTTGTTTTTCACCCCCCGATAGTTTCAGCCCGCGTTCACCGACAAGGGTCTGGTAGCCTGCCGGCAGGCTTTGGACGAAATCGTGCAATTGCGCCGCCCGGGCTGCTGCCAGTATGCGGTCGTCATCAGCCAGTGGATCTCCATAGGCGATGTTGTAATAGAGGGTATCGTTGAATAAGACCGTATCCTGCGGTACGACGCCGATGACACGGCGTAGCGAGTGTTGGGTCAAGCTACAGATATTCTGATTATCAATAAGGACTTGCCCAGAATCAGGGTCATAAAAACGCAACAGCAAGCGGCTAATCGTAGATTTACCGGATCCTGTTGGCCCGACAATCGCGGTCGTGCTGCCAGAGGCAGCAGTGAAACTGACGTTGTGCAGAATGCGTCGGTCAGATTCGTAGCCGAAACTCACATTGCGAAACTCGACCGTACCGCTACTGCTATGCAGGGGTTCGGCATCGGGCGCATCGGCGACGTCAGTCGCCTCATCCATCAGTGAGAACAGATTTTCCATATCGACCATGGCCTGACGGATTTCCCGATATACGGTACCCAGCATGTTCAGCGGAATCGCCAGTTGCATCAGGTAGGTATTCACCACTACGAAGTCGCCTACGGTCATCGCACCATCGCGTATATCCAGCGCCGCCAGTACCAGCATTGCGGTGACACCGATGGTAATCACTGCAGCCTGTGCGACGTTCAATAGCGACAGACTTTCCCGGGTGCGCACTGCGGCTTTCTCATAATCCGCCAGTGCCAGGTCGAGCCGGGTAGCTTCGTGTGCCTCGTTATTGAAGTAACGCACAGTCTCAAAATTCAGCAGCGAATCCACCGTACGGGTGCTGATATCGTTGTCAGCCTCGTTCATTTGCCGGCGAATACGGGTGCGCCAGGCGGTTATAACGAAAGTGAGCCATACATAAACTGCAATAGTGATCACAGTAATTGCGGTATAGGCAAAACCGTACAATACCCAGAGAATGCCGCCGACCAGCAGCACCTCTATAAAGGTAGGTACGATATTAAAGGCCACAAAAGAAAGCAGGAACTGAATGCTGTTGGTGCCCCGGTCGATGAAGCGGTTCAGCGCTCCAGTTTTGCGCGATAGGTGAAAGCGCATCGACAGCGTGTGCAGATGTTCAAAGACTTGTAGTGCCAGGGTACGCACGGCGTTTTGGGCTACCCGGGCGAACAGGGCATCACGCAACTGGTTTAGCACCAGCACCGAGAGTCTGAATGCACCATAAGCAAGAATCACGGCGAGTGGAATGCCCAACCACAACCCGTGTTGCTGGTCGAGGGCTCCCAACTGATCTACGGCATCACCTAGCACCAATGGCACGTAGACATTGGCGGCTTTGGCCAGCACCAGGCTGAATAATGCAATAACCACCCGCGTTTTCAGGTCCGGGCGTTTTGCTGGCCACAGGTAGGGCACCAGGGTAGCAAAGGTTCTTAGCGAATTAGATCGCTCGACTTGATCCATAAACGGGGTAACAACAGTAGGTGACGCACTTTTTGTGCTTTGGTGGAGGCGACCCTCGCCGCTGCAGCAGTCTTCAGGACATGGGTTGCCATGCCAGTGCCGGTTCATCCATCAGGGCAGCTTGCTCGCGCAAATCCAGGATATGCTGTTCCCAGGACCGCGGCGTATTAAACCACGAGAAAACCCTTGGGAAGGCTGGATCCTCCCAGCGTTGGGCGATCCAGGCGTAATAGTGCATCAGGCGAAGGGTGCGCAGCGCCTCTATCAGGTTTAACTGGGCCGGATCAAAATCTGCAAAGGCGGTATAACCCTCCAGCAGAATGCCAAGACTTATCTCTCTGTCTTCTCGCTCGCCGGACAGAAACATCCAAAGGTCCTGTACCGCTGGCGCCATGCGTGAATCATCGAGGTCCACCAGGTGCGGACCATCATCAGTCCAGAGAATATTGCCGCTGTGGCAGTCGCCATGGGTCCGGATGAGCTTGATCTCAGGGCAGCGTTCGTAACACCACTGTATCCGTTGCAGTAGATCTTGGCTCAAAGATTCGTATGCTGCTATCAGCTCATCTGGAATAAACTTGTTCTTAAGAAGAAACTCGACACAGCTTGAGCCAAAGGTTGTTGCGTCCAGTGTAGGTCGATGCTGATAGGCAGCCTCACTGCCAACCGCATGCAAGCGCCCGATAAAACGACCCAGTTGGCGTAACTGATCGGGACTCTCAAAATTCGGTGGCCGACCGCCATAGCACTCAAACAGTGCAAAACGATAACTCTTGTGTCTGAACAGGGTCTCACCTTTGGAATTGGCCAGCGGTGGGATCAGCGCGATCTCCCGCTCGGCCAGTTCAAGAGCAAAATGATGCTCCTCGTAAATCGCCGCATCGCTCCAGCGGCCGGGCCGGTAAAATTTAACGACGATAGTTTTGTCGTCATCCAGGCCAACCCGGTAGACCCGGTTCTCGTAACTGTTCATGACTAACAACCGCCCATCGCTGTAATAGCCCTGACTGTCTACCGCCTCAAGGATTTCAGCGGGACCCAGATTCTGGTAATCGTTAGTGACGTGGTCGTTCATGGCAGCGTCTGGCGACTTTTATCGACGCGGCTTATCGTTGGCCGCGTGCGAAGAGCGCCCATCATCAGTAGATTTCCTAAGATCGCGTAGCCGCCGAAACTCATACAGATCCAGTATATCGATATGCCGGCATCCATCAGCATGCCCATGCTGACCGGTCCAAGTGCCGAGGCCAGTACCATGAGCGCCATGTACAGACTTTTGATCGCCCCCAAGTGTTTAACGCCATAGAGTTCGGCCCACAGCGCAGATACTGAGGTGTGTGCAAGGCCGGTATGGATGCCCAGCATCATCATATAGGGGATGACGCCCAGGGGGTGACTCACTGAAGCCAGAATAAAGCATCCTGCCGCCAGCGGTATCAGCATGACTTGCACCACATTGACGGCACGCAAGCGGTCAATCAATGGGCCCGCCAGCAGCATGGTTACGATTCCGGCTGCAGCAAAGATCGTGTAAGCTCCCGTAATCCATTCGCCAGACCACCCTTTGACATGGGCAATATTGAGGTGGTGAAAGAAAAGCGCCGTCCCGATCAGAGAAGACGACAGAATTCCCGGGCTCATGAGGTAGAACCGTGGGTCACGCAGAACTTCAGCGCGGGTCCACGAGACAGTCGATTTTTCCCGGGAATCTGTCTTGGCAGATAGTTTGTCCAGGTGCCTCTGATGGAAGCGGTCGTGGCCGCCCAAGAGCCACAGGGTTGCCGGTATCAGCGTTATACCGGCGAGTATCGCAGCCCCGGCGTAGGTCCAGCGCCAGCCGAACGCGGCGATTGTCAGGACGGCAAGGAATGGCAGCGCAGCTTCACCTACGGTGTAGCCTAGCGAGGCAACTGCAATCGCCCGGCCTCGGTCCCGATCAAAATAACGAGCCATACTGGTGATGGAAACGTGCGAGGCCAGCCCCTGTCCCGAATGGCGCAGCAAAAAGATACCCAGTACCAGCGCGACGGGGCCTGGCACCAAAGCCATATAGGCACAGGCACCCACCAGCAGTACGCAGACGGTCAGCGCGTAGCGAGACAGGCGAAAGCGGTCGATCAACCCGCCGGTAAATGGCATTACCAGCGCACTCGCCAGTGTCCCGGCCATGTAGATGCTGCCCCACGCGGTATGACTGAGACCGAACTCACTTTGGATCTGTGGGCCGAATACACCAATAAAGTAGGTCTGGCCAAAACTTGAGTACAACGCCATTAAAAAGCTGAAAACCACCAGGCGGCTATTGGTGCGAAAGAGTTGTCGGTAGGCGAAGATCGGCATCGGTTGAGTCAACTTATGTGTCAAAAAGGAAGAACCGTTTGTTTTTGCACTTGCAATGATGGGTCAAGATTACTCAGTCGTACAATCATGACAAAAGACTCCTTGCGCAAACGGGCGATAGTACAGGGTCTATCCAAGAAAGAAAGGCGCTACCGTCAGCGATCGCCGACTGTTTATCCCAGAATCCTGGTTTGGGGCATGGAGCTCCTTTGGCTATCCGTTATCGCTGTGATTGCATGAATCACCCGCCGGTCAACCCGGCGGATAGCGACATGGGGCGGTCGCCCCTCTATAATGCGCCACCGCACCGATTGGTGCGTATTTCTTCAGGAAACTCCAGATGCACCCTTCGATTGATACCTTGCGTAATATTGCCATCATTGCCCATGTTGACCATGGCAAGACCACGCTGGTAGATCAACTGCTTCGCCAGTCGGGCACTTTGGTCTCGCACGGTGAGATGACTGATCGGGTGATGGATTCAAACGAGCTCGAACGCGAGCGGGGTATCACTATCCTGGCGAAAAATACGGCCATCACCTGGCAGAGTTGGCGTATCAATATTGTGGATACTCCCGGCCATGCCGATTTTGGTGGCGAGGTCGAGCGCGTATTATCAATGGTCGATTCGGTATTGCTGTTGGTCGATGCAGTAGAGGGCCCCATGCCGCAGACACGCTTTGTTACCCAGAAAGCCCTGAGTCATGGGCTTCGCCCGATTGTTGTGATCAATAAGGTTGATCGCCCAGGCAGCCGTCCTGACTGGGCGGTAGATCAGACATTTGAGCTGTTCGATAGGCTGGGCGCATCGGATGAGCAACTCGACTTTCCGGTAATTTATGCCTCGGCACTACAGGGTTGGGCAGCAAAAGAGCCTGATCCGGGCACGGCCGATGATATGCAGGTCTTGTTCGAGGCCATTGTGACGCATGCCCCAGTCCCTCCGGTGAGCTCCGACGGTCCCTTCCAGATGCAGATAAGTGCTCTGGATTATTCCCCCTACGTAGGAGTGATCGGTATCGGACGCATCCAGCGTGGTCAGATCTTTCGTAACGGCGCTGTATCTGTCTCCACACCCGATGGGGATATTCGTAAGGGGCGGGTATTACAGATTCTGAGTTTTCAAGGGCTTGAGAGAGTGGAGTCTGAAAACGCACTGGCGGGCGATATCATTGCCGTCACCGGCCTTGATCCACTGAGTATCTCAGACACGCTGTGTGACCCGAATATGGTTGAACCGCTGCCTGCGTTGAGCGTGGACCGGCCAACGCTCAGCATGACATTTCAGGTGAATGATTCGCCTTTCTCTGGCCGCGAGGGCAAGTTTGTCACCAGTCGAAATCTCAAGGACCGTCTTGAGCGGGAGTTGATTCACAACGTCGCTTTGCAGGTAGAGCCCATGGAGGACCCTGACAAGTTCCGGGTGTCTGGCCGGGGTGAATTGCACTTGTCGATTCTGATAGAAAACATGCGTCGCGAGGGATACGAGCTTGCCATCTCGCGCCCTGAGGTGATCATGCGCGAGGAGGAGGGCGAAGTGCACGAACCTTTTGAAACCCTCGCGGTGGATGTCGAGGAGGATTACCAGGGCCGCGTCATGGAGCGCCTTGGAGAACGCCGCGCCGAACTGCGTGATATTGTTCCCGACGGGCGTGGCCGAGTGCGGATCGACTACTTTGTGCCAAGCCGCGGGCTGATTGGCTTTCGCTCGGAATTTTTGACGGTCAGTTCAGGCACGGGCCTGATGTATCACGCCTTTGATCACTACGCGCCCAGAATTCAGGGCAACCTCGGTGAACGCAACAACGGTGTACTGGTATCGATGTCTAAGGGCAAGGCGCTTGCCTATGCGTTGTTCAACCTTCAGGAAAGAGGGCGACTGTTTATTGGCCACGGGACCGAGGTATACGAGGGTATGGTGATCGGCATTCACTCCCGCGACAACGACCTGGTCGTAAACCCCCTGAAAGCCAAGCAGTTAACCAATATCCGCGCTGCTGGCACTGACGAGAACATTCTGCTGACCACGCCGGTTGCCACCACTTTGGAATATGCTCTGGAGTTCATTAATGAAGATGAGTTGGTCGAGGTCACGCCCAAGTCCATCCGCATCCGCAAGAAATGGCTGCGAGAGCACGAAAGAAAGCGTGCCAGCCGGGCCGCCTGACTGGTTTTTGTCTTAGCGGGTTTTGCTCAATTTTTGTTGGCTTAAGTAGATAGGATCACTGGCAGATGAATGCGCCAACCGTGGGTTTTGTAAGCCTGGGCTGCGCCAAGGCAACGGTAGATTCTGAGCGCATCCTGACCCAGTTGAAGGCTGAGGGCTATGGCTTTTCAGCTAACTATGAGCATGCCGATCTCGTTGTAGTGAACACCTGTGGTTTTATTGAGTCGGCTGTTGATGAATCACTGGATGTGATTTCCCAAGCGTTGGGCGCGAACGGCCGAGTCATTGTGACTGGCTGCCTTGGGGTAAAAGCCGGCCTACTGAAAAAGAAATTTCCAAATCTGCTGGCGATCACCGGGCCACAGGATTGTGATGCAGTCATGGCTGCTGTCCATGCTGAGGCTCCGCCGGTGCACGAGCCTTTTTATCATCTGTTGCCGCCCGGCGGGGTTAAGCTGACTCCGCGTCATTATGCTTACCTGAAGATCGCCGAGGGCTGCAATCACAAGTGTACTTTCTGCATCATTCCAACAATGCGTGGCCGACTGGTCAGTCGAGCACCCAGCGACGTGCTGGGCGAAGCCAAAAGCCTGGTTGACGCCGGCGTGCGCGAACTGCTGGTCGTCTCACAGGACACCAGCGCATACGGTGTGGATCAACGTGGGCGCGCAGATCTGGCGACCGGGCGGGCCTTGCGTCCGCACATCACCGATCTCGCCCAGGCTCTGGGTGAGCTAGGGGTTTGGGTTCGCCTGCATTATGTTTATCCCTATCCTCACGTGGACGAACTGGTGGAGTTGATGGCATCGGGCATTATCCTGCCTTACCTTGATGTACCGTTTCAGCATGCCAGCCCGAGGATTTTGCGCTTAATGAAACGCCCGGCCAGTGGAGAAGACAATCTTGCGCGGGTTCATGCCTGGCGCGAACGTTGTCCGTCGCTGGCAATCCGCAGCACGTTTATCGTCGGCTTTCCCGGGGAAACGGATACCGATTTTCAGGAGCTTTTGAACTTTTTACGCCAGGCCCAACTCGACCGGGTCGGATGTTTTATTTATTCACCCGTTACTGGCGCCCGGGCTAATGATTTGCCGGAGCCGGTGGATTCAGGGTTGGCCCAGGCCCGGTTCGATGAGTTAATGGCGGTGCAAGCTGAGATTTCCCATACCCGGCTACGCCAGCGAGTGGGTCGTGAATGCGAGGTGTTGATCGATGAGGTTACCGAAGCGGGTGCAGTTGCTCGAAGCGCGAGCGAGTCTCCAGAGGTGGATGGCGTAATCCACCTGCCTGGCGTAACGGGGATACAGCCGGGTGATTTCGTTAAAGTTGAGATTACCGCATGCGATACGCATGACCTTACAGCAAGTTTGATAGAGGTTTAGCTTTTGGATGATACCGGGTCATGAGAGTTGCTCATCTTGGACATGTGGTTTTTTATGTCGAAAGCCTTGAACGTTCACTGGTTTTTTACCGTGACTTGCTCGGGATGAGCGAGATTCGCGCCACGGACTCTACTTTTTGTGCAGCGGCTTTGACCAGCGGGCGCACCCATCACGAGCTGTTGCTGATTGAGGTTGGCAGCCTCCCTGGCCCGACACCGGGCCCACGCCGGGGCTTTTACCATGCTGGCTTTTGTATCGGTCAAGATATCCAGGCCCTGCGTGATGCGCGCGACGAACTGGTTGATGCCGGCGTAACCATCAAGGGCGCGTCCGACCATGGGATAACCCAGAGTCTCTATCTGCTTGATCCCGATGGTAACGAGATCGAGATATACGTCGATGATCCCAATGTGGACTGGCGGACCGACCCCACAACTATTGTGGCGCCAATCCGACCCCTTGACCTGTAAACCGCACAACCCAGAAAACCACGCGGCCGCCGGGTAGCGCATTTCCTGAGCCTTCGATCTGATCGTCGTCGGGGCGAGGTGAAAATAGCTAACTCTTTTGATATGTTATTTAGTTGCTTTAATTACTGTTATATTCCATTATCTATCTGTTGAGCGTAAAAAAAACATTGATATGCAGGAAATATACAGTTCTCTTCAGCTAGCATTTGTCATGATTGGGAGCTTTGATCCTGATCTGGTCGAGATCGTGATGCTATCGTTGGCGGTCAGTTTGACGGCCGTGGTGATCTCGCTGGTTCTTGGCCTGCCCTTAGGGGCGGCGATCGCAATGAGCCACTTTCGGGGCCGGGGCGGTCTAATCGTGTTTAGCAATGCCCTGATGGGGTTACCCCCGGTGGTTGTCGGACTGCTGGTATATCTTGCATTGTCCCGCTCAGGGCCTTTGGGCGTGTTTAACCTTCTGTATACCCCTTGGGCGATGATCATCGCCCAGGCTGTTTTAGTCACGCCCCTTGTGACCGCTTTGACCCGTGAAATCATCGAGCAGTTGGATAGTGAATACGCCGAGTATCTTAGCTCGCTCGCAATCAGCGCTCCGGGACGGCTACGCACATTATTATGGGATGGGCGTTTTAATCTGGCGACAGTCAGTCTTGCTGGGTTCGGTCGCGCGATTGCTGAGGTCGGTGCCGTCATGGTGGTGGGCGGGAATATTGACCATCTAACCCGGGTAATGACCACAGCGATTGCGCTTGAGACCTCCAAGGGCAATCTTGAGCTGGCCCTGGCTCTGGGTGTTGTTCTGATGTTGCTGGCGCTCGGGGTTAACTTAGTGATTGCCCTGGTCCGCCCGGTCGATGCAGCGAAGCAACGCCGGCCGGTCTTTCGTTGATAGCGGTGCCGGCATTAACTGGTTTTGTGATCAGCGTTATTGGATTAGTCAGAGGATACCGATGAGAACAGTATTGAGGCACCCCTGCTTGTACCTGTGGTTTGCTCTGGCATGGCCAGTCAGCGCCATGGCAGAGCAAGCGAGCATTATTGTCCAATCGACGACATCAACCGCCAATTCTGGCCTGTACGATCATTTGCTTCCCCGGTTCGAGGCGGATAGCGGGGTTCGAGTCAATGTGGTGGCTGTAGGGACGGGCCAGGCGATCCGTAATGCGGTTAATGGCGACGCTGATGTCCTGTTAGTGCATGCCAAGTCGGCGGAGGAAAAGTTCGTAACGGATGGCTATGGCGTGGAGCGTTTCGATCTGATGTACAACGATTTTGTATTTGTTGGCCCTCCAACTGATCCGGCTGGCCTGTCAGGGGCCAGTAGCGCCACTGACGCCTTGGCAAGAATAGCATCGAGTGAGGCGCTTTTCGCCTCACGCGGTGATGACTCGGGCACTCATAAAAAAGAACTGTCACTGTGGCGCCTCGCCTCCATTGAACCCTTCGCCGCCAGTGGCACTTGGTACCGTGAGACGGGTTCCGGAATGGGCGCAACCCTGAACGTGGCTGTAGGTATGGATGCTTATTCGATAACTGATCGTGCCACCTGGCTTAGCTTTGCGAACAAGCATGAATTTCAAATTCTGTTTGAAGGTGACCCGTTGCTATTAAATCAGTACGGCATTATTTTGGTTAATCCGTTAAAGCATCCACATGTAAAGGCGAAGACCGGTCAAGTGTTTGTCGATTGGATGATTGGTGGCCAAGGGCAGCAGGCAATCGCCGCCTATCGCCGGGATGGTAAGCAATTGTTTTTCCCTAACGCCCGATAAAACCCCGGTGGGGCTACTATCGGTAGGAGGTGGGAGTTCAGCCGTTGAAGTGTACCGTGCCGAAACCTTGCACCTCGTAGCCAGGCAGGCAGGCTGCTTGATCGGAAAATGCCGGTGAGCCACAGAACTGGATCAGTTTTTGCAATGGGGGCTCGAAACAGGCGCGTCGGTCAATCAGCAGGTCAAAGCGCTCCCGTATGACCGGGACAAAGGCCAGGCGATAGCGTTCAGCCAGCGCGCGCAAGCCTAATGCTGCATCAGCGAGACCCTCCAGAACTGCCGATGCAGCGTCGGTCTCGCTATGAACCGTTGTTGTGAACTGTAATTGCTTGACGTCAATTTCAGCTTTATCCAACATCTGATTAAGTAGAATCTGACTACCAGCCTCGGGCGGGCGGGCAACGACCCGGCGATCGACCAGATCGGCGATGCAGGCAATGTTTTTTTCTTGGCCAGGTTGCAGGATCAGACCGCGTTCACGCCAGCAAAATTCAATCAGTACCACTGCCTGGCCAGAAAAGCGGGCGGTGATCGTGTCGAGGTTCCAGGTATTCCCTTTGGGCTCAAACAGGTGCAGGGCGCTGGCAGTGCCTTTAGCATCAGCGAAACGTTCCAGGCCGTCGAGGCTGCCACCAAAGTGACTGGCCATTGCGCAACCAGATTCTTTCAGTGCCCACTCCAGCAAAGGGTCATGACTGCCCAAAACGACGTCTGGTCGAGAGACTGGGTTTTCAACTCGTTTCGGACCTGTCTCATTTGATCCCAGCCAGGCTTCGATAGTTGATCGGGAAAACAATAATTTGCCTGTTGCCCGGGTACAGGGTACGCGGTTGCTGGCGACCAGGTCATATACTTTTCGCTCCTTGATTCGAAGCATTTCTGCCAATTCACGAGTCGTCAGGTAGTCAGCAGGGGGCGTGTTCATTGGCTTTACCAGCTGGATGCAAGGTTGTTGGAATTATGCCCCATGCTTGTGGCGATGGCGAAGAGCAGCAAGGCCAGCGACAGTGGTAGTGTCAGGCCAAGGACAGGGTTACACTGGGACTTGATGACTTATCGCTGAACTGGGTAATGTGCCCTGTCTTTGGACGTTTTCAACTATGAACCGGCGCAGATGGAAAACCCGTTATCGCATCACCTTGGTTCGCCGGCACCGGATCATTGATTTCGCTAAATATAATCCGCAGATACCGTTGCCTTTTGCTCGATCTTTTCGGCCCGCCAGAGCTCAGGAAGATGAGCGTGAAATAAGGGATGAGCGATGAGATTTCGGCTTAACGGGATAGGTCCTGCGCCCTGAAGGTCTGGAAGCGGTAGCCGCTGCGAGGAAGGATTTGTCATAGCCGGCTATAATCGGCGCCCGTTCCGCCTGCGCCAATAAGAATTCCATGTCAGATCACCTCGCCGAGGTGCACCGGCGACGCACGTTCGCCATCATCTCACATCCCGATGCGGGCAAGACCACGCTGACGGAAAAATTCCTGCATTACGGTGGCGCCATTCAGGAAGCCGGGACTGTTCGCGCTCGCAAGAGTGGTCGCTACGCGACGTCGGACTGGATGAAGCTCGAGAAGGAACGCGGCATTTCGGTAACGTCCTCGGTGATGCAATTTGAATATCGCAACTTTATCGTCAATCTGCTGGATACGCCTGGCCACGCGGATTTCTCCGAAGACACCTATCGGACGCTGACCGCTGTTGATTCGGCGCTGATGGTGATCGATGCGGCCAAGGGTGTCGAGGAACGCACGATCAAGTTGATGGATGTCTGCCGATTGCGCGATACCCCGATCATGACGTTTATTAATAAGATGGATCGCGAGACTCGCGATCCTGTGGAATTGCTGGACGAGGTGGAATCTGTGCTGCGTATCAACTGCGCGCCTGTGACCTGGCCGCTGGGTTCGGGCCGCCATTTTCGTGGCGTCTACCGGCTTCATGAAGATTCCACATCACTGTTTGACCGGTCCGGCGCCGGTGGTTCGCCAGCAAGAATCGTCCAGGGCCTGGATAACCCGGAACTGGATGCGATTGCCGGCTCTGATGCGGAACGGCTTCGTGAGGAGATCGAACTACTCCAAGGCGCATCCCATGCTTTTGATAGAGCCGGGTACCTTGCTGGCAAATTAACACCCGTGTTTTTTGGTTCGGCACTGAACCACGAGGGCACCGACGAACTTATTGATGCCTTTGTTGATCATGCCCCAGCGCCATTGCCGCGCATTACCGAGTCGCGTGTAGTGGAAAGTATCGAACCGGGGTTTACAGGATTTGTTTTCAAGATTCAGGCAAACATGGATCCGGCCCATCATGACCGCGTCGCTTTCGTGCGTATTACGTCGGGCACTTACCAGAAAGGATTGCGTGTGCGCCACGTCCGTGTGCAGCGTGATCTTCAGCTGCATAACGCTATTACCTTTATGGCCTCGCGCCGTGAGTTAACTGCCACCGCCGTCGCCGGGGACATCATTGGCCTGCACAATCACGGCACGATACAAATTGGTGACGCCTTCACCGAGGGAGAGGAGCTTAAGTTCTCCGGAATACCTAGTTTTGCGCCAGAGCTATTTCGTCGGGTCCGTCTGGCAGACCCCCTGCGGAGCAAGGCACTCAACAAGGGCCTCGACCAGTTGAGTGAGGAAGGGGCAACCCAGGTATTTCGTCCATTACAAAGCAATGATCTGATTCTCGGTGCGGTAGGCATACTGCAGTTTGATGTGGTGGCTCATCGGCTGAAGCACGAGTACGGCGTTGATTGCATTTTCGAAGCTGTTCCGGTGGTTACTGCCAGGTGGATAGATAGCGCCGACTATAGGGAAATAGACGAAATTAGACGAAAATCGCCACAGAATCTGGCACTGGATGCCTCTGGAGCCTTGACCTATCTCGCGCCAAATGGCGCAAACCTGCGCCTGGCCCAGGATCGTTGGCCTGAGATCCGCTTCGCTGCCATTCGGGAGTTATAAAAATAGGTTGAGAAAATAATAAAATACTAATATTATTGTCACTCACCTGTGCTGACTGACTTCTAGATCCAAGTAAGTTGCAATAAGAGGCGCAACTCGATCGGCAAAGTTGTCAGCCTTTGGCCCCGTATCCACCGGGGAGCTACAACTGATTTGGGGTTTTTCCCGCTTAACGAAACGCGCTATGTTTATTCACCCAACTGGACAACTGGTATCACCCTTACTGATGTTGCGCCATGCGGCAGTGCTTGCGTTAGTGGTGGGGACTGCAAGTCTTGTCACACAACAACAAAGTCACGCTTATGTTTCATTGGAAGTTGGCTGTCTGGCGCTAAATATTTATCATGAAGCGCGCGGTGAGTCACATGATGGCCAGGTTGCGGTGGCTGCTGTTACCCTTAATCAGATGCACAGTGCGTCCTATCCTGACACAGTCTGCGGTGTGGTTTGGCAGCCTCATCAGTTCAGTTGGGCCCGCCAGCGGGTGCACCACACCCGTCGAAACCCACTAGCCTGGGCTTCGGTACCGGCGGTAGCGGAGCGGGCATATGCTGCACCCTGGCAATTGCCATTGAAGCGCGCAACGCATTTTCATGCCCGCGAGGCCCGACCGTACTGGGCCAGCAGCCTGCGGCTGGTTGACGAGATCGGCAACCACTTGTTTTATGCTTCCTGAGATTTTCGTATACTCACCTTTATCACGACGTAGACTCGAATTCAGATTTTTCCAGCTCTTAACCCGACACGGTTTCAGAACCGCTAACTAAGGAGACACCAGATTATGAAATCCAAAAAAGTTACGCTCACCATTGCCGCGGCAGCCCTAGCCGGCATTTTGCTGACCAGCACCAGCACCAGCGCCCACGCCGTGGACGGTGCGGCGGTGTACCAGGCTAAAGCCTGCCTTGGCTGTCATGGTATGGACGCCAAGACCCCAGTCATGCCCACCTATCCCAAGCTGGCTGGCCAGAACGCGGCCTACGCGCTGCAGCAGATGAAGGACATCAAGAGTGGGGCCCGCGCCAATGGGATGTCGGTGGCAATGAAAGCGGTGATGCAAATGGTCTCCGATGAGGAGATGGAGGCCATCGCCCAGTGGCTGGAAAGCCTGAACTAACGCCCGCTGGCGGCTCGGCACGCTAACAGGGAAAACCGGGCAGAGGCCCGGTTTTTTTTGCCCGGAAAAATTACTTCTGCATTTTAGTGACGGCGCGGGCAAGTTAGGAGTGTGTCGATCAGCCGCAAATTCACCACGGTCGGCGTGTTGGGGTCGTCGATGTCCGTATCCCTGGCGCGGGCCGCGGCGGGTTGCAGTGCCCCCGACGTGTTCGACGATCAGTACAGTTAGTCAGGGGGCGTGGTGGGTGAGTCGGCCGTGAAGACGACACACCCGGGACGAAGGGCCTGTTTGTTTATGTGGTCGGGAAACCGCTGGCCGGTGCTGGCGAGACCCCCTGCCGCAGTAGCGCGGCCAGGTGCTCAAGGTCGAGGGTACTGCTTTCCTGCGGCTGCGCCGGCGTACTCGGTGGGGCGGCGTTGCCCGGTGGGCCAAGGCTCTCGAGTACCAGCGCTGCGCCCTCGAAGTTCTGGTCGCAGGTCAGTGCGTTGTGGGTAACTACGGTGACCAGGCCGGCGGCGCGGGCGGCCGCCAGGCCCACCTGTGAGTCCTCAATCGCGATGGTTTCGACGGTACTGAGTCCGAGTTCCGTGAGTGCACGCAGGTATACATCGGGCTGAGGTTTTCCGCGCGCAACTTGGTCGCTGCCAATGATGGCGTCAAATACCTCCCAGACGCTGCGCCCCAGCGCGCCATTCATGGCGGATTCAATGGTGGAGAAACTCGCGGTACTGGCGATGCCTAGCCGTAGCCCGGCCCGGCCCGCTTCACCAAGCAAGCCGGCGATGCCGGGCCGCAGTCTCAACGGGCGCTCCGTAAGACGCTGTTGCACCCGGATGTTCTTGGCGGCGTGCACCTGGCCGGCAAGTGTGTCGCGTTGCGCGACGCTCATTTGCGGGCAGTGCTGGTCGGCGTAGGCACGGATGCGCTCGCGCCCGCCGGGCACCTCCAACAACCGGGTGTACAGCGGGATACCCCAGCGCCAGGGCAGGGCGGTATCGGAAAAAGCCTGGTTGAATGCCGGCAGGTGTAGTTCAAGCTCGCTGTCAACCAATGTGCCGTCAAAGTCGAAAAGCAGGCCACGCAGGGGCGGGTAATCTGCCGACAGCTCGGATGTGGTCACTGGCCGGGCAGGGTTGGCGCCTCGAAGAAGGCTTTGAGGGCGAGATAAAGCCAGGCAGGGTCATGCCAGCCTGTGGTCTCGCGCGGTGAATGCATACCCAGTTGCGGTGCGCCCACATCTATTGTGTTGATACCGACTGTGCTTGCTGTGATTGGGCCGATAGTGCTGCCGCAGGCCATGTCGCTGCGCATGGCGATGGTCTGCACCGGAACTTTTGCCTTGGCACAGAGGTCACGGAAGATAGCAGCGGTGACACTGTTGGTAGCGTAGCGTTGGTTAGCGTTGAACTTGATCACCGGGCCGCCGTTCAGCCGCGGTCGGTGTTGCGGGTCATGCTTATCGTCATAGTTTGGATGAACCGCATGGGCATTATCGGTCGAGACCAGTAGTGAGTGCGATAGCGCACGGGTCAGTGATTCCCCTGCTCCACAAAGCCTTTCCAGGGTTGAGCGAAGTAAGGGGCCCTGGGCGCCTGCTGCGGAAACGCTGCCGACTTCCTCGTGATCGTTGCAGATGAGGAGCACTGTTGTGTCGCAGTCAGCATCGAGAAGACTGCGCAGGCCGACATAACAGCTGAGCAGATTGTCCAGGCGTGCGCTGGCCAGATAATCGCCATTTAAGCCTACTTGTTGCCCCGGCTGTGTGTCATAACAACTGATCTCGAAGTCGATGACGGCCTCAATCTTTGCATCGGGGTGCTGTTGGCGTGCTTGGTCGGCCAGCATCTGGCGAAAATCGGGCTCTGTTTCACCCGCGAGATCACATAGCAGCGGTACCAGCTCTTTTTGCGGGTTGATAGAGCGATTCTTGTGAATATCACGGTTAAGATGTATCGCCAGGCTGGGGATAGTCGCGATGGGTTTTTCAAAGTCGATCAGCACCGAGATGGATTTTCCTTCGCGGGTCTTGCAAGTGACCCGACCCGCCAGCGACAGGTCACGATCGAACCAGGGCGCGAGCAGTGCGCCACCGTAGACTTCAACTCCGAGTTGTAAAATGCCTTGACGACAGAATTCAGGTCGCGGTTTGATCTTCAGACAGGGGCTATCGGTATGGGCTCCGATAATGCGAAGCCCCGTTTCACTGATTGGGGAACTACCGATTCGAAAGGCGCACAGCGAGGAATCGTTTCGAGTAATGAACCCCGCATCTTTGTGAGACACAGACCAGCTTGCGCCTTCGTCGAGCGCCGTGAAGCCCTGTGCCTGCAGTTGTTGGGCCATGCTGGCAACAGCATGAAATGGCGTAGGGGATCGGCGCAGGTATTCCAACAGGTCCGGGTTGAAGGTGTCAGCGTTCAAATAGTACGCTCCAGGGGATCGATAGAATCCAAGCCGGCCGGGTGCTGGTTGACACCTTCTGGAAGCCATTGGCTGAATTCCTGGTGTGAGTCTAATGCGGTGAAGTCGAAAAGATTCCGATCAGCCAGTTGACTCGGCGCGACGCGGGTCAGGCTGCGAAAAATGCTGGCCATGCGTCCTGGGCGGGATTTCTCCCAGCCGGCCAGCATCTGCTTGATGGCCTGGCGCTGAAGGTGATCCTGTGAGCCGCACAAATTACAGGGGATCAACGGGAATTCGCGTAGACGAGAGTAATCGGTGATATCGGCCTCGGTACAATAGGCCAGCGGACGGATTACCACATTGGTGCCGTCGTCGCTTAGCAGTTTGGGAGGCATTGATTTTAGTTGGCCACCATAAAACATATTCAAAAACAGGGTTTCGATCATGTCATCGCGGTGATGCCCCAGGGCGATCCGGGTCATGCCGTGTTCACGAGCATAGCGGTAGAGAATGCCCCGGCGCAGCCGAGAGCATAGTCCACACATGGTTTTGCCTTCAGGAATAACACGTTTTACTATACTGTAGGTATCTTCATCGATGACATCAAAGGGCACCCCGGTGGTTTCAAGATATTCCCGTAGTGTTTCAACCGGGAACCCGGGCTGGTTCTGATCCAGATGAACCGCCCGGAGAGTAAAGGAGATTGGAGCCCGCTGGCGCAATCGCTTGAGGATATCGAGCAGGGTAAAGGAGTCCTTGCCTCCGGAGATGCAGACCATCACTCGTTCACCCTCGCCGATCATCTGAAAATCTTGGATCGCCTGCCCCGTCTTGCGACGCAATCGCTTGCTGAGCTTGTTGTCGTTGATCGATGTTTTCATATCAGTGGGTCGATGATTGCCTGTGCTGGATACCGCCCGGCCCGCTTTGGCTTTGGTTTGGTCTGCCGTCCAGCTCATTTTGGGGTATCTTAACTGTCATGAACTTCGGTCGCGAGATTTCGGTCCCATGAATTGCGGCATCTGCTTGCATCCCCAATGGTGAAACTGGTCAAGCGGCTTATTCTATCGGTTGTGACCGTACTGGTGGCTACGGTCACGGTACTGGCCCTGGCACTGCAGTACCTGAACTGGAACGACCATCGTGATGCTCTGGCGGGCTGGTTGAGTGTTGCCATTAATCGTGAGGTGACGATCAGCGATTCACTGGATTTCCAACTGTGGCCAGTAACCCGCCTTGAAGTGTCCGGATTGCGCCTTGCGAGCCCTGCAGATACTTTTGATGTCGATCTATTGGAACTTAGAAATGGAGTTATCGAATTTGATCTTTGGTCGCTGTTCTCTGGTATAGCCGTGATCAACCGGCTGCAGTTGGATGGCCCGACGCTCCAACTGGCGGTCAGTGCTGATGGTCTGGCTAACTGGCACTTTGATCGAGAGCAGCCATCGGCCAAGTTGCCGCCCGTCTTAGGGCGACTGGTCGCGCGTAACGTACTGATCAAGGATGCACGGCTGGTATTTGCTGGGCGTGATCCGCGGTTGCACCAGGATCTATATCTTGAACGTTTGACTTTGACCTTGCCCTCGAGGGATGAGGGTAGCGAGGCTGTGCTGATTGGCAGTCTGAACGGGGCGCCACTGGCCTTAGCCGGCTCGTTGACCCTTAAGGATGATGATCTGGAAGCCACTTTGGATCTTTCGTTGGGGGCAATGGCCGGCAAGGTTCATGGCAGTGTCAATGATTTAATGGAAGGCGCTAATTTTGATCTTGCAGTGGATCTCAAAACCCGTGATCTTACGGCTGCGATGCAGGTTGTAATACCGGGATTGTCAGCGAGAAACGCGAGACTGCTCGATGGCAGCGCCGCCGTGACAGCTTACCTGCGCGGTCGGCCCGATCGAAATCTGCGACTGGAAAATGTTGATATCACGACAGAATCTTCGCTACTGCGGTTGACCACATCGGGTTCACTCAGCCTGGTACGCCCCAGCCGCCGCGGCTCTGAACCATCCAGTCGTTTTCAGGTACTCCTTGAGACCGAGCATTTGGGCGAACTGGTGAGCCTGTACAAAGGAAAGGTGCCGTTTGCGGCGACGGCACAGGCACAAGGAACGCTAAGCGGCTCTTTAGGCAATTTTCGAATTGATGATGTGGTGGTCAAAGCCGAAGGAGAGTATGGGCGCGGCGAGGCAACGGGGCGCGTGGAACAACTGGGGGCCTCTGGGGGTCCGTGGGTGGAGTTCGCAACCCAGGCCACAACCAACAGCCTTGGCCCATTTCTTAAGGCGTATGGCTTGGACTTGCCGTATGTGGGGCGCGCATCGGCCAGCGCCCGTGTCAGCGGCCGGCCCGGTGATACTCATGTCACCGAGATTGATCTCAAACTCAATGCCGATTCGGTGAGTCTGAAGGCGACTGGCACTATCGGCCCCTTAGCCAAGGGCAAGCAGGCACAGTTCAAGTTGCCGTTTAGCGCCAGTGCGGATGACATTGCGGCGTTGGCCGCGCCGTTTGGTCTTAAGTTGCCACTTAGCGCCAAGGGCGAGGTTAATGGCGTGCTGACCGGCCAGAGGCGAAATCTTCATGTCACCGAGATTGATCTCAAACTCAATGCTGATCCGGTGAGTCTTAAGGCGACTGGCAGCATAGGCCCCTTGGGTAAGCAGGCACAGTTCAAGTTGCCGTTTAGCGCCAGTGCGGATGACATTGCGGCGTTGGCCGCGCCGTTTGGTCTTAAGTTGCCACTTAGCGCCAAGGGCGAGGTTAATGGCGTGCT
>JABINT010000074.1 GCA_018698075.1 Acidiferrobacteraceae bacterium | reverse complement strand
TCTGTTTCATTATGATTCCTCTCTCACTTGGTGAATAACAGCTGTTTATCGCTTGCGTCATTCCGTTTTTTGGCGCGCGTGCGCCAACCACGAAGCCTCAAACCGCAAGCGTTACTCGAACTTTAACCCGAATCCCTACTGGTTTTCTACAGTTTTCTCATTTTCCGGGATCGGTGCGACGGTTGCCGCCTGGCCTATAGAGGTCGGGGTTGGCGCGTCGCAGCGTCGTAATGTTGCTGGTCGGCGTGGTAAGACGACCGAACCATAGGCCCTGACGCCACATGTTTAAACCCCATTTTCTGGCCTAAGTTTGCCAGGCGCTCAAATTCGATTGGCTCAACGTAGCACTCCACAGGAAGATGATGGCGGGTAGGCTGAAGATACTGACCCAGGGTAAGCCGTTTCACATAATGCGAGCGTAGGTCTTCCATCACCGCCTCAACCTCGTCGATACCCTCGCCAAGGCCCAGCATTAAGCCGGATTTCGTCGGCACCTGCGGGCACCGCTCAGCAAAGGATTTCAGCAGATCCAGTGAGTGCTGATAGTCGGCGCCGGGCCGTACCCGTCGGTAGAGTCTCGGCACGGTCTCCAGATTATGATTGAAAACATCTGGCGGGCTGGCGGTTAACATCGCCAGAGCTTTATCGATCCGGGCACGAAAGTCGGGGGTGAGGACTTCGATCTGCAACTCGGGACTGGCCGCACGAAGAGCTGATATGCAATCGGCAAAGTGGGCGGCGCCACCGTCACGAAGATCGTCCCGGTCAACCGAGGTGACAACGACATAACGCAGACCCATCTGCCGAACCGTGTTGGCCAGTCGTTTGGGTTCGCCTAGATCTGGTGGCTGGGGGCGGCCATGGGCAACGTCACAGAAGGGACAGCGTCGAGTGCAAATATCTCCCAGGATCATAAACGTCGCAGTGCCGCCACCGAAACACTCGCCGAGGTTTGGGCAACTGGCTTCCTCGCACACCGTGTTAAGCCCCTGGTCGCGTAATACTTTTTTCAGCCGCGCCACCTCAGGCGTTCCCGGGAAACGGGCTCGAATCCAGGACGGTTTGCGCAGGCGTTGTTCGCGTTCGGTCGGTGCAAACTTGACTGGCACCCGGGCAACCTTTTGCGCTGCGTTATCTTCGCCGTATCTACTCACGCTACAGATGATTCTTGGTCGTAGTGCTCGATCGGTGGACAGGCGCACACCAGCGCTTTATCTCCATACACATTATCGACCCGGCCAACAGGGGGCCAGTATTTTTCGCGCCGAGTGGCTGGAGACGGAAAGAACGCGGCCTCAAGGCTGTAGGGCAAATCCCAGCTTCCTTGAGTCAGCAGACGCATTGAGTGTGGCGCGTTTTTTAGCAGGTTGTTGTCGCGGTCCTGCTTACCCGACTCGACGTCGGCAATTTCGGCCCGGATTAAAATCAGAGCATCGCAGAAACGGTCTATTTCTTCGCGTGATTCGCTCTCGGTCGGTTCGATCATGAAGGTATCGGGCACCGGCCAGGACATTGTTGGTGCGTGAAACCCGTAATCGGCCAATCGTTTGGCTACATCCTCAACGCTGATTCCACTGGATGCTTTTATTTCCGACAGGTCAACGATGCACTCATGCGCTACCAGGCCACTAGCGCCGGTATACACCACCGGATAGTGAGGATTAAGCCGGTGCGCAATATAGTTCGCGTTCAAAATGGCGACCTCGGTGGCCCGGCGCAGACCCGAGGCACCCAAGAGTGCAATATAGGCCCAGGAAATCGGCAAAATGCTGGCTGAACCCCAAGGTGCAGCCGATACCGAGCCAATAGTCGCACGCCCACCGGAGGCAGGATTAACGCCATCGACCAGCACATGGTCTGGGAGGAAAGGCGCCAGATGTGAAAGCACGCCGATTGGCCCCATTCCAGGGCCGCCACCGCCATGGGGAATGGCAAAGGTCTTGTGTAAATTGATGTGCGCCACATCGGCGCCGATCTCAGCAGGTCGGCACAACCCGACCAGCGCATTGAGATTGGCTCCGTCCATATAGACCTGGCCGCCGTGGTGGTGGATGACCTGGCAGATATCACGAATCTTTTCTTCGAAGACTCCATGTGTCGAGGGGTAGGTGATCATCAGTGCCGCTAACTGGTCCTGATGCGTTGCAGCTTTATCGCGAAGGTCGTCCAGATCAACATTGCCATTGTCATCGCAGGCCACAATCACCACTTTCATGCCGGCCATTACAGCGCTGGCTGGGTTGGTGCCGTGGGCAGACGATGGAATCAGGCATATATGTCGATGCCCTTGTCCTTGCGCTTCATGAAACGCACGGATACATAAAAGACCCGTATATTCACCCTGCGAACCAGCATTGGGTTGTAGTGAGATTGCATGAAAACCTGTGATCTCGCACAACATATCTTCCAGTTCTTCAAACAGTTGTTGGTAGCCCTGAGTCTGCTCAAGCGGCGCGAAGGGGTGCAGATTGGTAAAGTCGCGTATAGAGATCGGAAGCAATTCCGATGTGGCGTTGAGTTTCATCGTGCATGATCCGAGCGGGATCATCGACCGCCCCAAACTGATGTCCTTGCTGGCAGTACGACGCATGTAACGCATCATTTCTGTTTCGGAGCGGTAACGGTGAAAAATCTCGTGAGTCAAATATGGGGTTTTTCGCTTAAGGGCCGAGGGAATCGCGCTGGTTACCGTGGCGTCGAGCGCTTCGATATCTAAACGGTGATGGGCATGAGTATCGAACACGCGCCACAACGTTATCAGGTTGCCCCGCTGGGTGGTCTCATCAAAGGTAATACCCAGATGGTCGGGGCCGATGACCCGCAGGTTAATTCGAGATTCGCGCGCCCGGGCGGCAAGACGCCCAGCTAAACCGGGGACGTGCACTGAGATAGTGTCAAAAAAGTTCGGGTCGATCACCGTGTAGCCAATCTCGGAGAGCCCCTCGGCCATGATGCAGGTCAGGCGGTGAACCCGGTTGGCAATATTAGCGATCCCTTCGGGTCCGTGGTACATCGCATAAAAAGCAGAGATATTGGCGAGCAACACCTGGGCAGTACAGATGTTACTGGTCGCTTTTTCCCGGCGAATGTGCTGCTCGCGGGTTTGTAAAGCCATGCGCAGCGCCGGGTGGCCTTGCGCATCCTGCGATACCCCGATGATCCGTCCTGGAATTGAGCGCTTGTAGGCTTCTCGAGTGGCAAAGAACGCGGCGTGCGGTCCTCCGTACCCCATGGGAACGCCAAATCGTTGAGCGCTACCGACGACCATGTCCGCGCCCATCTCCCCTGGTGGCTTCACCAAGGCTAGGGAAAGGAGATCGGCCGCGACCACGGCAAGCGCGTTTTTGCTGTGGGCGGATTCTATGACTTGAGTGAGATCCCATAGCCCGCCAGTCGAAGCTGGGTATTGCAGCAAAACCCCAAAGCACTCGCGTCGATCGAGTTCAGTTTGTGGGTTACCGACCAGAATCTCAAAACCCATGAAGCCAGCCCTGGTCTTAAGCACTGCCAGTGTTTGCGGGTGGACGCGATCATCAACAAAAAACACATTGGATTTTGCTTTTGACAGGCGCCGGCACATGCTCATAGCCTCGGCGGCAGCGGTCGCCTCATCCAGCAGTGAGGCATTTGCTATATCCATGCCGGTCAGGTCGATAATCATCTGCTGAAAGCCCAGCAGGACCTCAAGACGTCCCTGGCTGACTTCAGATTGGTAAGGAGTGTAAGCGGTGTACCAGTCCGGGTTTTCAAAGACATTGCGGCGGATTACCGGAGGCATGATGGTGCCGTGATATCCACAGCCGATCATAGACGTGTATACCCGGTTGCGATGCCGCATATTGCGTAGGTAGGTGCTGGTGGCGCGCTCACTGCGTGGTGGGTCAAGTTCGAGCGCCCGCTCGCTGATGATGTTAGAAGGCACGACCCGCTCGATCAACTCATCCAGGGAGCTACACTTCAACTCGGTCAACATGCCTTGGAGCTCCTCTTCGGAGGGCCCGATATGACGGCGTATAAAATCGCCATGCATTTCCAGTTCAGTAAGGCTTGCTTTGTACTCGGTCATGGCAACGGTTCCTTAATGCCTTAGGGTGTCAGTTCAGGGTCGCTATAAGTTCTTGGTAAGCAGCTTCGTCCATCAACTTGTCAAGATCAGATGGCGATGCAACTCGAACACGGTAGAACCAACCTTCGCCGGTTGGATCTGCATTGACTTTTTCCGGGTCGTCATTGAGGGCGCTGTTTACTTCGACCACAGTGCCCTTAACTGGCGACTTGACGTCTCCTGCGGCCTTGACCGACTCGATCACGACAACCTCCTGACCCACATTCACCTCGATTCCGGTCTCGGGAAGTTCGACGTAAACCAGTTCACCCAGTTGATCCTGCGCGAAGTCCGTAATTCCGATCGTGACAATGTCTTGGTCGAGACAAGCCCATTCGTGATCGGCCGTGTACTTGAGTTCATTCATGACAGTTCATTCCTTTTTCTCTTTAGTGCGGTAGTGATGGGGGGAAAAGGGCATAGAGCAAACAGTTACGGGTAAAGGTTTATTGCGAACCCGGGCATGCAAAGCCGTGCCAGGTGTGGAATATTCTTTGGCGACATAACCCATCGCCACGGGAGCATTAATGCTGGGCCCAAAACCACCGCTGCTGACCTCGCCGATCTGAACACCGTTTGCATCGAGTAACTCGGCATGAGCGCGAACCGGCGCTTTGCCGTCGGGGCGGATGCCAACCCGGCGTCGCAAAGCTCCGTTGTTGATTTCGGCCAGGATTTGATCCGCCCCCGGAAAACCGCCGCAACGACTGCCTTGCGTGCGCCTGCAATGAGGAATCGCCCACTGCAGGCCTGCTTCGACGGGCGAGGTATCAGGGCCGATGTCATTGCCGTGCAGGCATAACCCGGCCTCAAGACGCAAGGAATCCCGTGCGCCTAGTCCCACCGGCTCGACCTCAGGTAGTTCCAGGATTTTCCAGGCCAGATCAAGCGCATCGGATGCGGCGACTGATATTTCCACCCCGTCTTCCCCGGTATAGCCACTACGAGTTACCGTGCAGGGTATGCCTGAAATGATGGCTCGTTTAGCCCCCATAAAAGGCATCTCTTCGATACCGGGCGACATTCGTTGTAGAGCATTACAGGCCTGCGGTCCTTGGAGGGCCAAAAGGGCGCGATCGGTCATGGATTCGAACTCAACCGTGTCGCCACAAAGGGTTTGCAACAGCGCAAAATCAGCTTCCTTGTTGGAGGCGTTCACGACCAGAGTGTAACGATCATCCAGGCGATAAATCATCAGATCATCCACAATGCCACCAGCGTCGTTGGTGAAAAAACTGTAGCGCTGAGATCCATTTGGGAGTTCCAACAGGTTGGCCGGCAGCACCGTTTCAAGTAATCGAGCAGAATCATCGCCAAAGACAGTTGCCTGACCCATATGCGATACATCGAACAGGCCGGCGCTGGCGCGAACCTGTCGGTGTTCAAAAAGGATTCCAGAGGGGTACTGCACCGGCATGTCGTAGCCGGCGAACGGTACCATCTTGGCACCAAGCGCCGTGTGAAGTTCGTACAGTGGAGTGCGCTTCACGAAGGCCGGGTTACTTGGTGTAGTTGTGTGGGTGTTCTCATCTGGCGGCTAATAGTATATCGTCCAAAACGATTTGGACCGGTTTTCATATTATAAAAATGAAAGTGAAGGAAATTTATGAACGCTAACCCAGTTCTGGTTGAGGTGACCCGAGGGGAAATGGTCGAAAGCCGTCATCGTGGGGCGGTTGCCCTGGCGCACAGCAATGGCCAGACCATCTCAGGAATCGGCGACGTCGCTCGACTGATCTACCCCCGCTCGGCCCTCAAACCCCTGCAGGCATTACACCTGATTGAAAGTGGGGCTGCAGCGGCATACCAGTTAGGAGAGCGTGAGATTGCACTGGCCTGCGCATCGCACAACGGCGAGGAGCCACACGTGGCGGCAGTCGTCCAGTGGCTAAAAAGGCTGGGCCTGGATGAATCTGCGCTGGAATGCGGAGCGCACCCACCGCGGCGAAGTTTTGATCGCGAGGCTTTATTGAGTCAAGGCAAAAAACCCGGCCCGGCGCATAACAACTGCTCGGGCAAGCATTGCGGGTTCCTTACAGCAGCATTACATGGGGAACATCCACCACAAGCTTATATTGCCCGTGAACACCCCGTTCAACAGGCGGTAATGACACTGATAGGCGAGTTGGCTGGCATTTCGCTTCAGGAGGCGCCCCATGGAATTGACGGCTGTGGAATCCCGGTTGCTGGTATTCCATTAGATCATCTCGCCATGGCATTCGCCCGCTTTGCTAGCGGCGACGGTTTAAGCGGGGGTCGGGCCAGTGCCGCGCGGCAGGTCTACGATGCAATGGTTAATGAACCTTTCATGGTTGCAGGAACCAAGCGCTGGTGCACGAATGCTATCGAAGCAGGTCGCGGGGCTTTCATTGTAAAAACCGGCGCCGAGGGCGTCTACTGTGCTGCGATACCTGAAGCGGGTATAGGTGTTGCACTGAAAATCGATGATGGGGCCCATCGCGCTTCTGAGTGCGCTATGGGAGCCGTGTTATCAAAGATTCCTGGTTTGAGGGCTCTTTTTGCAGATTCTCCGGCTGAACTGATCAGGGTGCCGGTTAAGAATGTGGCCGGAAAAACAGTAGGCGAAATCGCGCCGGGTTCGGCTTTGCAGGAATTGACCATTACTAATTTGGGTTGACATCGTAGATGTAACGCCCGGAACTGAATTTGGGGGTTGAAGTGCGTTTTTGGTAAGGCTGATTACAGCGGCGCCTTGGGAAACATCGGTTTGCCAGAAAGTTCAGGATTCGAATCGAGGGTAAGTATCAGTGCCGATTCGCTGGCCTGGTTTGAGGCCAAGGCCTTGCATCAGGCCAGAGTGATCCGGATCCATCCCTTCGGGGCGAAAACATACTCGGACATCATCACCCAGCCACTGGGTATTGAACACTTTCAGTTCTCGATCGCCTGCCAG
>JABINT010000050.1 GCA_018698075.1 Acidiferrobacteraceae bacterium | reverse complement strand
GGTGACCGTATCAAGGTAACAACCTCAGCCGGAACAATAATAGCCCGCGCCGCGATTTTGACGGTATCGGTCGGTGTGCTCGCGGCTGAACGCATTAAGTTCACCCCCACTTTGCCGGTTGAAAAACAAGAGGCGATTGATGATATCGATATGGCGGTCATGAACTACATTGGACTGTTGTTCAGTGAAGATATTTTTGGCTTTGGCCCAGATACTTATGTCTATCAGGAACAGACCGATGAAACCGGCGTAGGCTATCTCACCAACACCCACCATTCAAATCTGACGTATGGATATGTGGGGGGTAGCCAGGCAAAAGCATTGGAGGAAGAGCCTATGGAGACAGTTGTTAACTATGGGTTGGACGGACTCAAAAGCATGCTGGGCAATGACATAGAAAAAAGATTCGTAAAAGGCTTTGCCACAGCTTGTGGGAAAGTCCCGTTATTCGATGGCGCATACTCCACCGTCAGGCCGGGCCGGTCTGCAGCTCGCGCAATCCTTGGTAGAACTCTTGCTGAAAAACTCTTTTTTTCAGGCGAAGCAACCCACACGATACAGGCCAGTACCGTTAATGGGGGGCTTGAAAGTGGCCGAGAGGCAGCAGCTCAGACTGTTGCCTACCTAAGGAAGATCGCTTGATGACGCAGGTGTGAGTGTGAATCGTCACACTAATTTCGTGATGATCGTGGACGCCGTGCCAGCACAGCAGATTCCGGTCATCTATCTACAAGTTCTCCAGGCCCTTTAAGGGTATCGAGCGACTGAATAAACCCGATAAGATGGTCAGCGACAATATCTCCCGCCTCTAGCAGGAGCGAATGTTTGTAACCGGGCAGAATCACCAACGCAGAATCAGTCAATGCTGCATGTATCTGACGGTTCAACCGCGGATTGCAGCCACCATCGTTTTCTCCGGTGAGTACCAGACACGGCGCCATCACTTTATGCAGCCATGGTGCCATTTCTGTCGTCGCATAAATCCGGAACACGTTCAGAAAAACATCAGGATCGGTATCGATTACCTGCTGCAAACGCTGCTCCACGACATCTGGATAATCAGAGATGAAGTCATCCGTAAACCAGCGATCCGTCAATGTCGGCAGCACATCGGCAATACCGTCTTTCTCCATTGCACTGACCACTGCCCCAACCTTAGCACTGTCGTTTGGGGTACGAAACGCTGCCGTTGACAATAAACCAACTGAAAGCACCCGCTGCGGGTATTTCAGCGCATAAGCTGGGCCAATCATACCGCCAAGAGAATGGCCTGCGAAATGAGCCTGCGGGAAACCGCTTTCCTGCCGCACCCACTCGAGGTCTTCAACCAGACTATCAAGAGTGAGTCGGCTGACGGGCAAAGGCGATGTGCCATGACCACAAAGATCATAGGTCACCACTGTGAAATGTGCTGTCAGTGCTGGAATAGCCTTGTGCCAGGTCTGACGCGATGCGCCAATACCATGAATCAAAAAAAGTGGTGGCCCCTGCCCGGTAATGCTAAAACTGCAGGCGTTCTCCATCGTCATATGATACTAACTGTCTGGCGCTTTTTCCGAAAACATCTGGCCTCCGCTGGCCCAGTCGCTCGGCTAAACATCGACCAGAATCACATCAACCGCATCGGGAGCACTACCGGTGGTTTGTACAAAAGCATCTGTCAAAGCGCGCACCAGATTGCATTTTGTTCAGGCGTTCGACCCGAGAACATATGGACGTGAATTAACGGCATAGTACTTTTGCCTTTTTTGAAAATTGAGTGATTTTTTGTTCTCTTTACCTTCGGTAACTCTATGTGATAACCAATAGAACATCTTTTATCAGAATCGGTACCATAAAGAGATATCCGCCAATGCTTATTCATAATAGGTGATCAGATCACAAGCATATCCGACTTATTAAAATACGATAAGTCCTCCGGCGTATCCAGATCCCGACGTCGATCAATAGTTGTATATGCCCAATTACTAGTTTGCAAACGCGATAACGTAGTGGCGTGTACTCGTGAAGTACCCCAAGGTATATCATTAAACAATTCGGAAGAACTCTTTCTAAGTCCTAACAGATAGTAACCTCCATCTACCGCGGGGCCAATCACTGCATCAGTGCCAGACTGAAGTTCTAGGATCGCTCGCGTTATATCTGTCTTTTTTAATTCAGGAACATCCGTACCAATTAAAATGGCCCAGGGCGCTCGACGCAGAGCGTCTTTGAAAGCGTTGTGCATACGCGCTCCTAAATCATCACCGCACTGATCGACAAGAGGGATATCGTCATGTCGACCGCAAGAAATCAGAAATGGGTCTAAAGTCGATGGTGTGCACCACAGTTCTACGTCCACGCCTTCAATTTGCGCAACGGTTGAGAGGGTTCGCTGGATAAGGCGCTTGTGCAATCTAGCAGCACCTTGGGACCCTAGAGCAGGAATCAAGCGGGTTTTAGTTGATCCTGGCACTGGCGCCTTGGTAAACACCATAACAACACCATTCCCAGCAAGTTGTTTGGTCACTGATATCGCTTCGCAAGTTTGGTCGGGCTGACCCCCAATGCATATGCCAGGCGAAGAGCCCACATTAACCCAATAACTCTAAGTGGACCCCCACTTTCCCATCGTCGGCTAGACGTCACTAACTTATGAGTCAAGTTAAGCGGCCTGCCTTCAGTTTTTTTCAACCGTCGACTTAGTTCTATATCTTCCATCAATGGGATATCTTCATAACCACAACTGCGTGAAAATACATCACTTCGAACGAAGATCCCCTGATCACCAGTCGCTATACCCGTAAGGCGTGACCTCAGGTTAATCGACCAAGCTACCAGGTAGAAGAGCGAACCGTTGCCAGATAGGCGGATGTCAAAACGGCCCCACTGTGCCGTGCTCTCGACCAGAGAATCAATCAATACTTGATAGGTACTTGTTTGCACCAAAGTATCGGCATGCAGGAACCATAGAATGTTACCTTCACTCGCGCGAGCCCCTGCGTTCATCTGACGCGCTCTACCCGCCTCAATCTTAATCACCTTGTCGGCTAACGGCATGGCGACTCTATCGGTGTCATCAGTACTGCCACCATCCACGACGATAACCTCATGACCACAGGCACGACTTGGTTGCAATCTGCTGAGGGTTGCTTCGATCATATCGATTTCATTAAGAACTGGTATGATCATCGATATTTTCAACCCATTCTCAATGCTGGGCTTGAACGTAGCGTCACCCCGAAACACAGTCGCTTATGCCCCCAATGAGTTGCTATGTTTCTCTTCAGACACTCTTCAAAAACAACTATGGTTTGTTGACGTACTTAGATGGCATTTTTCGACAGGCTACCGAATTATGATCTTATCTATTATTGATTTTCAACTTAATGCGCCACCACAACTACTACCTTGGCCAGCCGTGCAACCATAACAATGATCCGCAACCGTAACAGGATAGCCAGATAGGTCAGTCTCCATTATGTCGCGCAAATGAGGTGGTGAGGCACCTTCAAACTCCAAGCCCAGTCCCAACATCTGATTAAAGTCACAATCATAAACATACCCTCGCCAATCAACGCTGATAAGAGAGCGGCACATCACGCGCTTCAAATTCGCGATATCGTGGGCACTCCTCAACAGCTCCATATAATGTTCAAACTGCCCCTTGGAAATTAGAGTGCTGCCAAACCGCTCGATTGGCATGTTGGCTAGGGTCAGTAGTCGATTGAATGTAATTCCTTTTTTTCCCAGTTCACGCTTATAGGTACTTTCCAGTTCTTCTTGCGATGGCGGCAAGTTCGGTCCGCTTGGATTAAAAACAAGATGCAGCGGCAAGTGCTTATCTGACTGGCCATATCCAAAGTGATTGAGTTGTTTCAACCCTTGGATACTTCGCTCATATACGCCGGAACCCCTCTGAGAATCCACGTTTTCTTCAAGATGGCATGGCAAAGAAGCAATTACTTCAACCTGATGGTTTGCAAGAAACTCGGCCAGATCTTCGCACCCCTTCTCTGTCAAGATAGTCAAATTAGAACGATCGATAACATGAACGCCCAGATGCCTTGCAGTTTCCACTAGTTCTCGAAAATGATTGTTTAACTCAGGCGCTCCCCCTGTGAGATCTAAACAGGCAATATTGTTTTTACCTAAATATTCAAGAACCACCTCAACAGTTTGATGAGACATAGTCTCCGTACGCTTAGGACCAGCATTTACATGGCAATGGAGACAGCTTTGATTACACTGATATCCTAAGTTAACCTGCAACGTCGTTAAACGTTCACGAACCACTTTTGGGAAACTTGTATTTTTTAACAGCTCTATAGTTGAATGCATAGAGACTCAGCTGACCTTACTGATTGCGTTAACATTTCTTGCGAACCTCAATCCCATATCTTGTGATGTGTTATACCGTTGTCGCCATGGAGTTCGTCTCAGGTTATAAAACCTGATAACCCTTTTTGTTCCAATCAATCATGCCCCCCTTTACGACTTGAATATCGTTGAAGCCTTCTAGGGACAATAACTCTGCGGCGCAGCTAGAGCGTTGATCGGTCCGACAGATGATTGCGATAGGGCTTTTCCGGTACGCCGAAAGCTCACTCAAGCGATCCTTTAACTCGTTGATAGGGATATTGGTAGCTCCAGAGATTTGACCCTGTTCCCCAGCGAGTTCGTCCTGTGAACGTACGTCCAACAGCAGAAGATTCTCGTTGTTATCGAGGCGGCGCTTCACCTCCGATACTTCGATACGTGTTTTCTGACGCAGCCTGCCAACCAGCCGTGGCAAAAAAACGACAGCGCCCAAAAATCCGATGGCGAACAAGATTTTTTGAACTAAATCCTGAGCGCCTGCTATCGCTTCACGACCGGCATAACCAAGATAGGTATAAGCAATAGCGCCTGGCAACATACATATATAAGAAGCAGTGATGTAATGGACTAGTTTAATTCGCGTCAAGCCTAAGGCATAGTTCAAAAAATTAAACGGGAACAAAGGCACTAGCCTTACAAACGCGACGAAACGCCATCCTTGTGTCTCCACGCCGTTCTGAAGCTTGGCAAGCTTTCCACCAATTTTTTTTTCGATCCATCGTGACCCTACGTATCGCGAAATGAGAAAAGCGCCAATTGCGCCTAACGTCGCGCCCGTAAGATTAATGAAAGTGCCAAGAACCGGTCCAAACATCGCACCTCCTGTGAGGGTGAGTATTGATCCGGGAAAAAAAAACAGCACTCCGATTGCGTAAACAAATAAAAACCCGACCGGGCCAACTACACCAAGTTCGGCAACCCATTGCTCTAATACATCTGTATTAATATGTTCCCGATAACGAATTGATAATGTAAGGCCAGTGACTACCACCACCAAAACCGCGATTCGACCCCAACCACTACGCATCGATAGTATCTGATTTGTGACGATTGATCGAATATTCTACCGATTTGCTACGAAATGGTAGCCAGAGCAGCCCTGGCATCCACGAAATATCTTTCTCTAGGCGATAGCCATGGATGCCGATAGTCATCTGATGATGCCCTCCTCGTGGTTGATCACGGTAAGTTCCAAATAGTCGATCCCACCAGGGGAGGTTAAACCCGAAATTGCTATTTGCCTCGTCCATTTCTACAGAGTGATGAACACGATGCATATCAGGTGTAACAACAACCCAACGTAATAATTGATCTAGTCGATTAGGTAACGAAATATTTCCATGATTAAACATTGCAGTTGCATTTAACACTATCTCGAAAAGAACTACAGCTAGTACGGGCGGTCCAAGAATCATGATAGCTGAGAATTTGATAACCATTGAAAGAAGAATTTCCAGCGGATGAAATCTAGCGCCAGTAGTGACATCAAAATCGGGGTCCGCGTGATGCACTCTATGCAATCGCCAGAGGATTGGGACCGCATGGAACAGCACATGCTGCAGGTAAATGACAAGATCCAAAGCCAGTATTGATATTCCAATCGCAAACCAACCTGGGATATCGAATAAACTAAGAAGCCCTCCCCCCCGGTTAACAACGAAAACTGACATCCCTACCGCGGCTGCTGGAAAAATTAATCGAAGCAGCAAACTGTTTAGGACCACAAGCCCAAGATTATTTAACCAGCGTACGGATTTTCGTCCTGTCAAGACGCGCTTAGGATACAAGAGTTCAAGAAGCCCAATAGCGCCCAGAATTCCAAGAAAAAATCCTAGCCGAATATATGTTTCATGGGTCATGACCCAGTGCTCGATCTGCATTATCAGCATGATGTAAGTCAGATACGGATGATTTGACTCAAATTGAGTACCCGACTTATATTATATTACATTAATCAATTGATTACTTTATTACAGAGTAAGAATCTTAATGTCAGAAATGGCTAATCACAATTTTGGCAGACAGTTTTTCGAACAATTTGCGCGAATTGGCGCAGCTCTAGGTAACGCCAATCGATTGCAACTACTTGAGTTACTTGCTCAAGGTGAGCGTAATGTCGAGACTTTGAGCCAGATTGCAGGACTTTCTCTTGCAAATACCTCGCAACACCTACGAAACCTCCGGCAAGCAGGGTTAGTCACTAACCGCAAGTCTGGTCTAAAAGTCTTTTATAGGATTAGTAATGATGACGTCGTCAGGTTGATCAGCGCCTTGCGCAGAGTCGCGGAGTGTCAAAGTGCGGAAGTTGAAACTCTTATCAACAAGTATCTGACCGTTAAGGATGACCTTGAACCGGTACGGCGTTTGGACTTGTTATCTCGCGCACGAGACGGCTTGGTCACAGTCCTTGACGTGCGGCCACCTGAAGAATTTGCTGCAGGTCATATACCAGGGGCAATTAATATTCCTTTGATAGATCTGGAGAGACGTCTTAAAGATCTTACCGAAGACGAGGAAATAGTTGCTTACTGCCGTGGCCCCCACTGTGTCCTTGCTTTTGATGCTATCGCAAAACTCCGCCAGTATGGATTTAAAGCTCAACGCCTGGAAGATGGTTACCCTGAATGGCGGGCATCGGGGTTACCTATAGAGCAGGAAAACCACGTATAAATATCTTTTCGACTAGCATAGTCCGGGATTTTTCCATCAGGACAAACAATAGTTTTTAACGGTGGCGTAATTCTTCATGGCCTCGATAACGCCCTCTTTTTACGCGAGGCCCAAATCCTTGACGCCAAGAAAGGGTGGCAGCTCAATTCGATAACCTGAGACTTCCCGAAAATTTACCGCGGCCTTTTTGAGAAACATCACACGTTAAAGTGCTGCGTCGGCGCGGGTCGGGTTGAAACCGGCAAAGTACGGCATGACATCCTGCGCAAAATGATGCAAAGCATCACGGGTCAACTTCGGATCCGATTAAAAGATTAGGACTCAGGATCAGCTGATCAATACCCAGTTCAGCATAGGGTGCCAATTTATCTATCATCTCCTGGCGGGTACATATCAGCAGGCTCTTGGCCAGATCATTCAGCACAAAATCGCCATCTGACAAAGGCGATTCGCCATGACCACGCAGGCCATAAGTCACCACTATGAAATATGCAGCGAGCGATGGCAGAGCCTTATGCCAGGTCTGGCGCGACGCACCGATGCCATGGATCAAAAACAGTGCAGGCCCCTGCCCTGTAATACTGAAACTGCAGGCGATACTGTCAATCATCCGATCGCTAACCACTTAATGCCTTATCAGAAAAGAGCTCGCCTCCCTGGGCCCAGTCACTTTTATCGACATCAGTCAGGATTACGTCAACGGCATCGGGTGTGCTACCGGCGGCCTGCACAAAAGCATCGGTCAAGGCGCGCACCAAATTGCGTTTTTGCTCGGGTGTGCGGCCGGCGAACATCTGTACTTGAATCAGGGGCATAGGGCTACCTCCTAGTTGTTAGGGAATGTTTGAGTCAGACAGTCTGCGTTATCGCCCCTTTTACCAAGGTAGCGAATAGGTCTTTACCGTGGTGTAGCTTTTCATGGCTTCGATCACACCCTCCTTGTAGCCGAGGCCAGAATCCTTGACTCCACCGAAGGGCGACATCTCAATGCGGTAACCCGGCACCTCCCAGATGTTTACTGTGCCAGTTTTGAGTTCAGAGACAAAACGGGTTATGTAATCCCAGCGATTGGTGCACACGCCCGTCGATAAACCGAATGCTGTGCCGTTATCGACGGCGATGGCATCATCGATATCGCGTACGCGAATAATCGGTATTGGCGGCCCAAATGTTTCTTCGACCACCAGTTCGGCATCCCGCGGTACCCGGTCGAGTACGGTCGGAGAATAAAGCGCACCTTGCCGTTCGTTCCCATAAATCAGGTCGGCGCCCATGCTCACAGCCTCATTGACGCGCTTCTCAAAAGATTCGGCCGCGGCCTCGTTGATTACCGTACCCATATCGATATCAAGCGACATTGGGTTGCCATAACGGATCTTGCGCGCCTGTTCTGCGACCAACGGCACAAACTCATCAGCAACGCTATCAATACACAGTACCCGCTTTACCGCGGTGCAACGCTGGCCCGAATTCTTGGTAGCCCCCTGCACGGCCATGATCGCCGCCTTTTCCAGATCGGCATCTTCCATGATAATAAAAGACGAGTTTCCGCCCAACTCGAGCACTGTACGACGATAACCGGCGTGGTTGGCGATATGCTTGCCCACCGAAACTCCACCGGTGAACGTGATCAGTTCCGCGTTGGGATTGGTAATCATCTCCTCGCCAATCTCCCCTGGCAATCCAGTGACAACGGAGAACATCTCGGGAGGTAACCCTGCCTCATAAAGGATATCAGCCAACAGTAGTGCGGTAAGTGGTGTCCGTTCGGTGGGCTTGCAGACCATACAGTTGTTAGTCGCAATGGCTGGAGCCACCTTGTGCGCTACCATATTCAAAGGATGATTAAACGGCGTAATAGCCGAAATTGCTTTCAGCGGGTCGCGCTGCGTATAAATACGCCGCTGCTTACCGTGTGGCGTCAGATCACAAGAAAAAATCTCACCATCGTCGATAATGCACAATTGTCCGGCCAGGCTGAACACATCAAAAGCCCGGCCCACCTCGTACAAGGAATCCTGCTTGGATATTCCGAGTTCGGCCGTGATGAGGTCAGAAATGACCTCCCGGCGTGAGGTGAGAATTTCGGCTGTGCGCAGCAGAATCTGCTGGCGCTCGTAGCGCGTCAGTGTCGGGGTATAGGATGCCGCGATATCGAAGGCTCGTGCCACATCCTCCGGGTGGGCGCTGGGCACCGTACCCACCATACTATTATCCCAGGGGTTAAAGACTTCAATACGCTCATCGCGGTCGGTTTTCTCACCGGCGATACGCAGTGTCTCGTGGATCGGCGTAGCATTACTGGCAAGAGCGCGGGTCACGATGACATCTCCTGAGCATGATTCAACGCGTGGCTGAAAATATCGAAGTTTCGACAATCTTCAGTTTCAATATCGACACGTCGATTGACGATAAACGGCACGCGTTGCTCAGACAGTCCGCCATGGGAACGCAATGGGTCCTTGAGTCCTGATAGATCATGTTTCTCTGGCGCACTGCCCAGAACATAGTCACGAGTACTGATCACAACCAGATCACCAACACGATCAGCCGGTAGATCGAATGCGGCGCAGGCATCCTCCCGTGTGAGCACTGTTTCAACGCCGGCCTCGCCAGCGAGAGCTCCTACCACGGAGGATCGATCGGCTTCAGGCGCCAGATAAACGGTAGCATAGCCACCCAGCGCACCGTGATGCACAACATAGGGGTCGGTAATAGGGAGGATAACTCTGAAATCACTCAACCGGGCCCGCTGGAGTAATGGCTCAAGGTAGATCACGTTGGGTTCTCCAGCGGCGTTATGTTTGGCCTTCATCCCATGATCAGCCGTTAGCGCGATGGTCGCACCCATGTCGTCCAACTGCGCCAGATATCGATCCATCATGGCATAGAAGGCATTGGCAACTGGCGCCCCGGGGGCATGCTTATGTTGAATGTAGTCTGTGGTCGACAAATACATGATGTCCGGGCGAAGAGATTTCATCAGCACAACGCCGGCCGCAAACACAAACTCAGAAAGTTCAGCGCTGTAAACGTCGGGCACGGGCATGCCAACACGATCAACGACACCTTCGATGCCGTGCTCAGTCAGGGTCGCCTCGTCAGCGTGTTCAGACGAGAAGCATATGGCGCTACCCGCTTTGATATCCAGCCCAACACCGAGTAGCCGGCGCAGCTTATCTTTCGCCGTAATCACCGCCACCGTCGCACCAGCCTGATTGAACCCCGCCAGGATGGTGGGTGCCCGCAGCAACGCCGGATCATTCATCATGACTTCGGTATCGTTGTGTGAATCGTAGTAAAAATTCCCGCAGATGCCATGCACCGCTGGAGGCCGTCCAGTCACGATAGAAAGATTATTGGGATTGGTAAAACTGGGAACGACGCAGTCTGCATACCCAAAAGTACCTCGCTCACGCACCGATGCGAGAAAGGGCATCTCTCCTGCTTCAATCGCACGCTCTATATAGCCTCCGTTGTCTGAGCCCGCACCCCCGGGTTCCGACCCATCAACACAAACGACCACAATCGGATTTTTCGGCCAGGCGTAGTCACGGCCATTAACACTTATCAATTCTTCTTTCATTGCTTGTTTTGTTTCCTGTTTAATGGCTTTTGTATATCTGCCAGGTGGTGCCGTTAGCTGACTGTCGGACTTCCAGACGCTACGCCCATCTCGGCCATGACTTCGCGTACCGCGTTTAGTGCCCCGCGCATATGACCCGCATCCAGTCGGCCGATACAACCCATTCGAAAGCTCTCGGCAATCGTCAACTTTCCGGGATAGATGATATACCCACGGTCACTCAGTCCATCGTAAAAACTCTGGAAATCAAACGCCGCATCTGCGGGCATCCTGAAAGTCACAATAATGGGAGCCTGCAGTTCATCCGGCAGCAAGGTCTCGAAGCCGAGCTCCCGCATGCCCGTCACCAGGAGATCACAATTAGCACGGTAACGCCCGCCCCGCCCTGATACCCCACCCTCCTCATCAAACTCCTGCAAGGCCTGGTCAAAAGCCAGAATACAGTGCGTTGGCGGGGTAAATCGCCATTGTCCGTTAACTTCCAGACCTTTCCACTGCTGGTAGAGATCGAAACAAAGACTGTCTGAGTTACCTTGGGTTGCCTCCAGGGCATCTTTAGCGGCAAGACAGAAACCTAGCCCGGGTGCACCCTCGAGACACTTGTTGCTTGAGGCAACCAGTGCGTCGAATCGGATACATCTGGATGACACCGGAAGCGCCCCAAACGCACTCATCGAATCAATCAATAATGAACGCCCGGCGGCTGCAACCACCGCAGCAACCTCCTCGATCGGATTAAGGATGCCGGTAGTGGTCTCACAGTGCACTACAGCGACGTGAGTGATTGATGAATCGGCTGCTAAACGCTCTGCTACTACCAAAGGATCAACCGGTTCATCTTCTGCCCAACTCACCGACTCGGCTGAAAGACTGTGGTAGGCGCAGATCGATTCCATACGCTGTCCATAGGCCCCGTTCACCAGAATCAGTACTTTACCGTCTGAGGGTACAAAATTACTAAGCATGGCCTCAACCACGAAGGTGCCACTACCCTGGAGCGGTACGCAGACATGGCTGCTGGCACCGTCAACCAGGTCTACCAGGCGCGAGCGAACCCTGCGGTTAATATCAATGAAACGCTGGTCGCGCGACCCATAATCATGAAGCATGGCTTCCTTAACCGTACGCGAAGTCGTTAGGGGTCCGGGCGTCAACAGCCAGGGATCTTGATCTGCTGTGTTCAATTCACTCATCTGCAATGACTCCGATTACAAAAGACGGGGCGTTATACCTGATCACGCCTGAAACATCGAATCAGGGTTGACCCTGATTCATGATGACAGGGAACAGTCACACATTTTACGGCTAATTACTCGAAATAACCGGTAAATCTGATCGTCACACTACACCGTGATTCCGCTGGGGTCGGCCAACAATGGCATGACATCCTGCGCGAAATACTGCAAAGCCTCTCGAGTCAGTTGCGGGTCCGAACCAAAATTAGGGCTCAGGATCAACCGGTCGATACCCAGCTCGGCATAGGGTACGAGTTTGTCGATCATCTCCTGGCGGGTACATATCAATAAACTCTCGGCCAGCTCTTTCATACTTTGCTTGCGCGGTAACGGGCGGATCATTCCGGCATCGACCAGGCCCGGGCCCGTATAGACATTATCGAAGCGACTGTAATAGTCATAGGCTTCGCGGATTCGCTCCTGTTTTTCAGCCTCGCTGCTGGCCAGAAACCCGACCCGCGATAGACTGAGGGAGAGGCCCTGCCCTTTCCCGCCCATCTCAGCCTTGGCCCGCTTGAATGCGGCCACCTGATCCACCAGTAACTGGTGATCGCCCGACAGCGGGGTGGTCTGGATATGAAAACCGCGTCGGGTACAGTGGTATATGCCCTCCGGGTTCATCACCGCAATCACAATCGGAGGACCCCCCGGGCGAACCGGGCGCGGCATGATGGTCAGCGGGTCAAATTGATAATACTCACCATCCCAACTGACTTCTTCTTCGGTCAAAAGCGCCTTTAACACATCCAATGATTCATCGAACCGAGCTCGGGTCTCGCCCATAGGTACCCCAAGGCGTTCCATCTCATATTTAAAAGCCCCTCGACCCACGCCCAGTAATAATCGACCCTCGGTCAATATATCGGCAACCACCACTTCTCCGGCGTAGACGCGCATATCGTGCAGCGGCAACACCACCACCGACGTCATGATCTTGATGTTCTTAGTGTGCGCTGCAATCTTGACAGCGAATTGAAGGGGTGCCGGCATCATCAGGCAATTGATGAGGTGATGCTCGGTAATCGACACCGCATCGAAGCCGTACTGATCTGCCAGAATCGCCTGGTCGAGCATGTCCTGATAGACCTTGTCGCCGCCGTAATTTTTATCCGGATAGTCCGCTGACAGCTGAATACTGAAATCCATGTGACTCTGGCCTGCTGCCTATTGGGTTACAGTCCGCTCTTTAGCCGGATCATTGATGGCAAATTAGCCAGCGCAATTCAGACTGCGCCATCGAGCGTACCCAGAGATTGATAAAGATCGGGGCGCCGATCACGAAATATGCCCCACTCCAGACGCTGTGAGCGCAATACGTCGAGATCAAAACGGGTTGTGATGATTTCTTCGCGGTCTTCACTGGCCTGGACACAAATCTCGCCTTCTGGGCCTGCAATAAAAGAACCCCCGTAGAAATTCATGGTGTCTGTATCCCAGATCTCTTTGCCAATACGATTACTGGCAGCGAGTGCGACCAGATTGGCTGCAGCATGCCCCTGCATCACGCGGGTCCAGTGGGCGCGTGAGTTAATCTTTGGCGCCCGTGGCTCGCAGCCAATAGCGGTGGGGTAGAGCAGGATCTCGGCGCCCATCAGTGTCATGGCACGTGCCGCTTCGGGAAACCACTGATCCCAGCAAATGCCGACACCAATACAGCCTGCAGCCGTGTGCCAAACCCGAAATCCTGTATCACCCGGGCTGAAATAGAACTTCTCCTGGTAGCCAATGGCATCTGGAATGTGGCTCTTGCGGTACTTGCCAAGCACCGAGCCATCGGCATCCACCATAGCCACTGTGTTGAATAATGCCGTGTTTGCCTTTTCAAAAAAACTGACCGGCATAACCACCTGCAACTCACGGGCAAGATCTTGCATGCGGGCGATTACCGGATGACCTTCCAGCGGCTGGGCGAGGTCTCGGTACTCGTGCTTCTGCTCGGCACAGAAATACGGGGTTTGAAACAGCTCCTGTATCAGAACAACGTTTGCCCCTTGGCTGGCGGCTTGGCGCACCAGCGCCTCAGCACGATCCACATTGGCATCGGTGTCCCAACTGCAGGCCATTTGCGTGGCGGCAATAACAACTTCTCTCATGATAGTGCCGTGCGGTTGTTGCTTTTACTCAGGATGATGGCGCCCGTGCCAGAGGCGGTCAGCCGCTCCAGAGATTCTCACGAACCAATTCGTCCATGGTTGCCTGGATGCTCTCGTGCAGAATGCCCACCATCGTATCGATCTGCTCGCGATCCAGAATCAGCGGAGGTGACATGACATTGAGATGCGCAATCGGTCGCACGATCAAACCCCGCTCCTGGCAATGTCGTGCAATGCGACCGCCAATGCCCACCTCGTCTGGCAGCAAGGCCTTGGTTTTTTTATCCGCTACGTTCTCGATACACATCATGAAGTGACTACCACGTACATCACCCACAATCGGATAATCACGCAGACCCTGTAGTTGGGACTCAAAGTAAGGGCCCCATTCACGAACGTGCCCGCAGATATTCTCACGCTCCATGATCTCGATATTCTTGACCCCAGCCGCACAGACCACCGGGTGACCCGAATAGGTAAAGCCGTGTGTGAACATCGCGCCTTCGGCCTGAGGCACACTGATGACGTCATAGATCTTCTCAGAGAGGATCGTCGCTGACAGTGGCAGGTAGCCAGAGGAGATGCCTTTGGCACAAGTAATCACATCTGGTACCAGGTCAAAAACCGCCTCGGAAGCAAAAAAATGGCCAAGCCGTCCAAACCCGGTTACCACCTCATCGGATATGTAAAGCACATCGTACTTGTCACAAACCTCGCGGGTACGCCGGTGATAACCCGTCGGTGGCACGATCACGCCACCTGCGCCCATGATCGGCTCGGCAATAAAACAGGCGACATTCTCCGCTCCCAATTCGACGATCTTGTTCTCCAGATCCGCTACCTTTTCAGTGCAGAACTCCTCTTCGCTCATGCCATCGGGGCGGCGATAGGTATTGGGTGAGGGAATGTGATGCACCAGGTCCGGCGCCAGATCGAAACCCTGGTGATCGAAGGTAACGCCCGTCATCGACATCGCAAGATAGGTGCTGCCATGATAACCATCGGTTCTGGCAATAATTTTTTTCTTGCTGGTTTGGCCAAGACGATTGAAATAAAAATGAATGATGCGTACTGCCGAATCATTCGCCATCGATCCGCCAGTACCCAAAAAAACATGGTTTAAAGATCCCGGTGTCAACTCGGCAAGCTTCGCTGCCAGTGTGGCCGCAGGCGGCGTGGTCAGGTGATTAAAAGTCGAGTAGTAGGGAATCTGGCGTACCTGGTCGGCAATTGCCTGCGCCATCTCCTCATTGCCATAACCAATGTTGACGCACCACAACCCACCAATGCCATCTATATAGCGATTACCGTCAGAATCGAATACGTAGACTCCGTCTGAATGGGACATCACCATAGAGCCTTGATCCTTGAAAGAGGCGAAATCGGTCCAGGGGTGAATATTGTGATCGCGATCTTTTCGCCAGATCGACTGGGTATCGTATTTCGTACTGGGCGTGGTCATAGGGATTCCTTTCGTCGTCTGGGTTATCTTAAATAGGGTGTTATCAGATATCTGCTTGGTTTTAGGCAAAGTACATACAAAGATAGGTCAGGCCATCTGCATATCTTTCGCTGTTGTTCCCGATGCAGTGCCATATGCATACGTTTCGTAGGCCGCGATATGATAGGCATCGTCATTTGCGGTCTGGCGAACACTCGGCAACTCTTTCATCGCGTTGAGCCATGTACGTATCTTTTTGCAATCAGTTGGTAACTCGAGATCCCGATAATGAGCCAGGACCCCAAAGCGTTCAAAATGCGGATACAGCGCGATATCCACCAGAGACAACGATCGCCCAAACCAGAATGGTCCGTCATCAGTATTGGAAAAACCCTCGCGCTCGAGAAAATGTAAATGCTCTATCATCTGCTTTTTTAGCTGCTCTTGTACTATTTCATCTTGACACAGCAAGACCTTGTAGAACACGGGTGTGATCTTAGTGTTATCAAAATCGATCCATATACGTGCGCCAGCGCGTTCTAAAGGAGGGGACGGAAGCAGGCTATGGCTTGGGGTTATTTCATCCAGATATTCATTGATCACCGATGACTCATAGATCACAGCATCACCATGCAGTAAAACCGGAACCTTGCTATATGGGGAAATCTTCTCAAACCACTTTGGCTTCTGATGAAGATCAATCTCTATCAGTTCGAAATCCATTCGCTTCTCTGCCAGGACGATACGACTACGTTGGGCAAAAGGACATACGGCTGAACTGATCAACTTAATCTGACTCATGATCTGTCGCCGAACTTAACCTGCAGACCCTCTGATCAACTCTCGTAGCCCTTTAGCACATTGACCGCGTTGATACCGACTTCGTCGATATCATAACCACCCTCGAGCACAAACAGCGTCGGTATCTTCGAAGCGCCAATCATCTCACCCATTGTCAGATAATCGGGAGTTGTCAACTTAAAGAAACTGATCGGGTCGTTTTCAAAAGTATCCACTCCAAGGGATACCACCAGGTACTGTGGTGCAAACCCATCGATGTGCTCAAGCGCATTGGATAGTGATTCGCCCCATTTTGAGAATGGTGTGCCTGGCGGCATCGGATAGTTACGGTTGTAACCCATACCGGCGCCCAACCCCATCTCATCTTCGTAACCGAGAAAATGCGGGAAAGCATCTTCGGGATCGCCGTGCAATGAACAGAAAAGTACGTCATCACGGTCGTAAAAAATGTCCTGTGTGCCATTACCATGATGAAAATCGACGTCCAGTATAGCGACGCGCTCAGCACCGTTATCGCGTAAATACTGAGTCCCGATAGCCGCATTGTTCAGAAAACAATAACCACCAAACATATCGCGTGCGGCGTGATGGCCAGGAGGGCGGCACAGTGAAAACATGCCGCGCTCACCCGCCAGCAGGCCCTGCGCCCCAGTCAACGCAACATCCTTGGAGGCCAGCGCCGCAGGCCAGGTGCCCTCGGTGATCGTGGTCTCTGCGGCCATCGCGTAATATCCGATCTTGCCCTCGATAAAACGCGGCACTCGACACTGCATGCGCCTGGCCGGCCAGACAGTCGCCATCGCCTCGCCGGCGTACCCAACCTGGTGCCACTCATCCCAGGCAGTCTCCAAGAAAGAAACAAAATCAGCGTCGTGCACTGCCAGTACCGGGTCCAGCGGATATGACGTGGGCTCTTTGATCTCCCCAATATTGGACTGACGTACCGCCTTGATCACCATATCGGCCCGCGAGGGTCGCTCAAAAGGTTTAACCAGTTCACCCCCGTAAAGCTCGGTTTTTGCATCACGCAGTCGGTGCTGTTCGCTGTATATGGTTTTCATGATGTCCTCCCTTCTGGTAAATACCCCATTAAACAGGCAAGCGCTCTGTTTGAAGATGACTAATCAATCGGCCCAGAAAATCCCAGCAATGAGCCAACTGCCCAACATCTACGTACTCATCCGGTCGATGAGCCTGCAGAATGCTTCCGGGACCACAGACGACACAAGGTACGCCCACCTGCTCACCGAACAATCCCGCCTCTGAACCAAAACTGATTTTTTCTGGCGTCTGGGCATCATCCAGAAGCGTCTGGATGAAACGTACGACCGGAGCGTCATCTGCTGTGCGCAAACCCGGGTATCCGGCCAGCGCTTCAAAGGAGATTCCGGTTTGTGGGTCTACTGCGCGCATTAATGGCACAAGTACTTCCTCGGCATAACTGACAACCTGCTGAAAATATCCCTGCGCGGTCTCTTGGGGCAAATGGCGAACCTCGAAACTGAACTCGCACTCATCTGGCACTATATTCAGCGCCCTACCGCCGTGAATCGGCCCCACATGCAACGTGCTGTGAGGTACACGATAAGCGTTATCGATCGGGCCCGTCTCGGGCACTGTCGAATAGATCCGTCGTATATGACAGATCAGTTCTGCAGCGATCTCTACGGCATTGACACCCTCGACCGGATAAGCGGAATGCGCGGCCCGGCCGCGGACGTTAACGCGCCACCCTTGTTTGCCTTTATGGGCGTTGATAATTTTCATACTGGTAGGCTCGCCGACAACCCCCATAGCCGGGCACACCGGCAAAGTCTTCAAAAGATCCAGCAGTCGGTGCACGCCGATACAGCCAATTTCTTCATCGTAGGAAAGGGCTATATGGATTGGCGTCTGTAGCGGCATTTCAAGCATTTGAGGCACCTGCGCGAGTACGCAGGCAATAAAGCCTTTCATGTCGGCGGTGCCGCGGCCAAAAAAACGCCCATCCTTCATCACAACCGAAAAAGGATCCGTAGACCAGGGCTGTCCGTCGACCGGGACGACGTCGGTGTGCCCCGACAACATCACCCCAGGTAAGCCCTGGGGTCCAATGGTGGCATACAGGTTGGCCTTGCCTCCAGTTTCGTCATGAACCCGCTGACTGGCGATCCCAAAACCACTGAGATATTCCTCTACATAAGTTATAAGTTCAAGATTGGAGTTACGGCTGGTCGTATCAAAAGAGACGAGGTCATGTAACAGTTTGGTCAGGCCTGGATCCAGGGCCCCCGCTTCAGGTGTTAAAGAACTCACAGATCACCCGGGACACCGTAAGTTGGAGCCGCTGAAGGGTTGAGCGCTCGATCGAGGTAATCCTGCATCTGCGGCTGGTAACGACTCCATAGCGCTCGCAGTTCATTGACCGGATCGTCGGACCAGTCCACCCGCAGATCCACCAGTGGCCAGGAATGTGTTTGCGCCACCAGCAATGCAGCCGAGTGTGTTGGGCCTTCCTCGCCACCTGCGCTCACCCCAGCCTCCAACGCACAAAGCAGGCGTTCAGCGAGATGCAGATCGGCGTGATCGCCAAATACCCGGGTCATCGCACCCGGCACCTCGGTTGAGGACAACAGATTGCCTGCGGCAACACAATAAGCACCTTGTGAAACGGCGTTCGCCCCTAGTATCTGATCTCCGGTCTGATGTGCGATATTGCCTCGCAGATCAACAGCTGTGACTTGGCGATATTGCGCATGCGGCCTTTGATCCATCACCTTGGCCACAGCTGACCCTGCGTCCATGCCCGTCTCCATCAAATCAAGCACCTGGTTACCGATAGCAGGGTCGGTGATATTCTGTGTCGCTACTGCGCCTGCTCCTGCTCTCACCCAGGGACAGCGACTGCCTACACTGATACTCGAGGTAGTAATCGCCACTCCGGCCATAGCGGTATGCTGGCAGACGCCAGCAATAGAGAAAGTCATGATGATTGTGCCTCGCCCGCTGTCTGTTGACCCTGCAGCCCGAAAAAGGAGTCATCCGGGTAATGTTCGAGAATTTCCATAGTGCCTTCACGTAGCCGTGCCACGTGGGTCGCTTTGCCAGCGACAATCTTGCGATAAAACCTGGATGGAACGATGGGCGGCGCAAGGGCAAAAGCATCAGCGGCGCGATAATCTGTAATCAGCACTCGCCGGGAACGATCTTGAGATAGATTTGGCCCACCGCCATGCAGTGCCCAGATATCCATCAGGCATACATCTCCAGCTTTACCAATGATGCTGTCAGCACGCTGATCAAAGCTGTCAAAAAGATCTGGATCGGTAGAGCCAATAAACTTGTCATCGCGAAAATGAGTGTAGCGCTCCTGATGTGATCCTGGAACCACGCGCAGGCATCCGTTACCTTCATCCATATCATCTAACAAAAGCAACACCGTAACACCATCATCGTTGGTGTGCGGATCAAAGGGATGATCTGCATGGTACTCCACACGGGCTGTCATGCCTGGGAATTTATTGTTCAACTTGCAATGATGAAAAAAGACATCCGGGCCAATCAAATCCGCAACAACCTCGGGTACCATGCCTTCAAACAGCAGCGCCTGGTAAGGCTGGGAAATATCCACAGGGTTGGCAACCCGGCGCAACCGCGGCCGAGCAGCACTATGCCCGTGTTCCAGATCAAAACGTGCCTTGCCATTGGGCGTGTCAAACCCGTAGTTCGCGCTGTGATTACAACTCTCGGCTACCCACAAGTCGATCTCTTTTAAAAGAGATTCACGCACGTCATCGGATACCAGAGCGGGAACCATCAGATACCCATCGCGATCGAACTGCGCTTTATCGAGTTCGCTCAGCATATCAGGCAGGGTTGTCTGGGATAACGGCCGTTGCTTCGATTTCGACCAGCCATTCGGGACGAGCAAGCGCGGGCACTACTAATCCCGTTGAACAAGGGTGCACGCCCTTAAGCCATTTACCCATCTCCTGATAGACCGCGTCACGGTAGCGTATATCAGTCAGATAGACCACGATGCGACAGATATGATCGAGTTGACTGCCAGATTCGTGTAGCAGCATCTGGATGTTCTCCATCGCTTTTGCTGTTTGCGCACCCGGATCACCCAAATGCAAGGACTCACGGGTATCAAGATCCTGAGCGACTTGACCCCGCAAAAATACCGACGTACCGCGCGCGACCACCGCCTGGCACAGGTCGTTATCAAGTTCTTGCTCCGGGTAAGTCTCGCGTGTATTAAACGACCGAATCCGTTGATGAACCATGCCTTGTCTCTCCTCCTTTTGTTGAGGCACCTGGGGTGCGCCGGGAACTATTTTCAGCGACTCGGATCAGGCCGTGTCGATTTTCTTCGCTGGCACTACCCTATCAGACAAATTGGCCGACCGCCTAACAAAATCGAGTGAATCTTCCCAGTCAAAATTACGATAAACCGCAGCAAGATGAGCAAAAGGCGGGGACTGCGCAAACAACTGAAAAGTCAGGCGGTGCCCGGCGTAATCGGAATTCAGAAGGTCCCGGGCAAAGGCGAGAAGTTTGCGCCGATCCTCAGCCTGCCAATCGTCATTAATCGAGTAAAACTTATCCAGCCATGGGCCGGTTTCCTGGTCTGCAAAGCAGGCAAAATCCGGGGTCACGCAGATCTGGCCGCCGCACAGTTCCCGTGCAAGATGCATCATCGCCGGTAGGTTCGAACAGGCGTGCACCCGGCCAGTAAAAAGCAGCGACTGGTTGGGCATTAACAAACCATTAGGGCTTTTCTCAGCCAGCGCTATGGCGGCTGTCAGGTGTGCGTTAATACCCTCGCGGTAAACAGCCAGTTGTGCCAATTTTTCCTGTACCGCCTGCTGCTTATCCAGCCCGGTCTGGCGAACATTGAACAGCGCTGCACCGATCATCATGTCGGCATACTTCAAGATACGCTGGACAAACGCAAAAGCCGAATAACGATGCAAGGTCGCACGAATAAAGACAGCGGCCTTTGTATGTCGATAAAAAAGAATATCCTCCCACGGGATCAGCACATTATCGAAGATCACCAATGCGTCTATCTCGTCAAAGCGATTAGACAAAGGATAATCTTCAATCGGGGCCCGGCCTGTGAAACCAGTACGGCAAATCATGCGGATGCCAGGAGAGCCAAGGTCACAAATAAAACCAACGGCGTAATCCGAGTAAGCCTCGTTACCCCAGTTTGCAATTGTGGGCTTGGTAAAGGCCTGGTTGGCATATGGCGCCGCTGTCTCGAACTTGGCGCCGCGGACGACAATGCCTGCATCAGTCTCTTTCACCACGTGCAACAGCATGTCAGGATCCTGATCCTGGGGCGCCTTGGAGCGATCGCCTTTTGGATCCGTGTTGGCTGACACGTGGAATGGATCCTGCTGGATGACCCGATCAATGTGGTTGACAATATTTTTTGAGAACTGAGCATCAACCTGGTTCAACACATCCTGGCCGTCATACAGCGACCACATCTCACCAACGGTTTCATCACCCACCCGGGTCACCACCCCACCGATGTCATCAAACACTGCATCAGTCGAGGTGCGTTTGTCCTGCCAGTCAGCTGGCGTATAAGGCAGCTTCAGCCCAATAGAGAATGCTTCGCCCGAATCATCCTGGTAGGTCATAACCGAACGGGTTGCCGCATCGTGTTGCATGTCATATACCCGCGCGCGGATATCCACCAACGGTTTAAACATGGGGTGGTGGGTGACATCAGCTACTTTTTCCCCATTCATGAATACCTCGCGGCCATCTCGAATCGACTCGCGATACTCGTTCCCCGTTCTGATCATTGCATACCCCTTTTATTAACTGTTTTCCATCTGGACAACTACCCAGGCACTGGGTCTACCGCATCTCAAAGCGAGATCATCACTGTTTGCAGATGATTGTAAAATATGATTTAATTATAAATTGAATCAGTTTTTTATATGCAATATTCACTGCGTCAGCTCCTTCACCTGGTCTGTGTTGCTGAGCATCAGAACATCTCACGGGCAGCGCGCGCGCTTTTCCTCTCGCAACCGGCTCTATCGACCTCGATTGCTCAACTGGAAGAGACGCTAGGCCTGCAACTGCTGATTCGCCATCATGCACGAGGGGTATCGCTCACCCCGGCAGGAAACACTTTTCTGGCCCAGGCCCGCTCACTGCTGGCGCACGCCGAAGAGGTCACGGCAGCTGGTCGAGCCCTCGGTGAGTCGGCCCAGGGCGTCCTCGAAGCCGGCTGCTTTTGGACATTGTCTCCATTCTTCCTACCCGGATTACTGGTTCTGGCGCGGCAACGACACCCGGAACTACAGATTCAGATTACCGAAGGGCCTCTGGATGAACTGCAGACTTTGCTGCGTAACGGCCAGATAGAAATGGCCTTGTTATATGACATCGATCTCGGCCGGGATCTGGAATGTGACACACTAGCCCAGGTCGAGCCCCATGTACTCCTCCCTAGCGGGCATCGTCTGGCAGATCAGGCTAGCGTTTCACTACGCGCCCTGCGCAAAGAGCCTTTTATCCTGCTCGACCTGCCGCACAGTCGAGACTACTTCTTAGGGTTCTTTCAGAAAGCCGGGTTCGAGCCAAAGGTACGTCATCGCAGTCGATCTTTCGAACTGGTACGAGGGCTCGTCGCCAGCGGTGAAGGCTATAGCATCCTTAACCTGCAACCGGCCTCACACCAGACCTATGATGGCGGCGAGGTCAAATGTCTGCCGATTAAAGACAAAGTATCACCGCTTTCGATTGTGCTGGTGCAACCCCTGGGGTTGAGACAAACGCACCGGGCAAGCGCGTTCGTCAGTTGCTGTCGAGCGTATTTTGATTCTGCAAATCAGGACTGAACAGCCTCACAACAGATAGTGATACAGCCACCGCATACCCCACACCGACTGCAAAGATAACTGTTCCCAGGCCAACAGTTCCACCCAGCATCCAGCCGGCACACAGCACCGTCAACTCCAGTCCTGCCCGGACGGCACCTATCGACCACCCGGTTAATCGTTGTACACCCGTCATCAGGCCATCCCGGGGGCCAGGCCCAAGATTTGCCGTCAGATACAACCCGCTTCCTGCACCCACCAGGGCCACCCCGGCTATCATCTGTAGACATCGGATCATATTGCTCTCAGGTCCCATCAACAAAGGCGTCATAACGTCGATAGATATTGCGATCAATACTACGTTTGACAGTGTTCCAAAACCGGGAATCTCTTTTAGGGGTATCCACAACAACAGTACTGCTACGCTGACTGCAAAAGTAGAAAAGCCCACAGTCCAGCCTGTTTGTACAGAAACCCCCTGCGCCAGCACCGTCCACGGACTAACCCCAAGGCCTGCGGCAATAAACATCGCCTCTCCGGTGCCGAACAACCATAATCCTACGAGCAACGCACTTAAGGTTTGCCATCGAGGTCGAAAAGTTAATGGGGCGTCGGCACTCCAGAAAGTGAGCGGAATCTTACGGGCAGGCCGCAGAACAGAAACCCAGTTACCTACAGGCATTCGCTCTTGCCAATCAGGGCGTGTTGCATAAGCCGCTGCAACTAGCTTTTGACGCCAATGGCAGACTGAATCTCTTGGGCCACCCGCTCTCCGGTCATTCGAGCCCCGTGGCAGGTACAAAAATGATCAGTTGACGTTGCCTCACCACAAAAAAACAACTTGCTCTGTATTGGCTGTGAAAGAATCGCGCGTTGGTGAAACTGGCCCGGCGCGCTTGTTGAATAAGCCCCGCGGACAAAGGCGTTACCGCGCCAGGCGGATTGACGATCGGATCCGATTTTGTTGCGCAGTTTTGCACCGAATATCTCACACAAGGCCCCGGTCACGGCTTCGCGCCCCGCGTCTGGGCCTGCCCTCTCGAGCCAGTCCGCATATCGGCCAGCCACAATGCCAATGACACAATCAAATCCATATGGCCGAACACTCAACTGCATCGGCGGATTATCGGACTGCTCTGTCACAATACGCTCAGGCACATCGTCGGCAAAAAGGTGTCGATCAACCGTAAGGCGGATCCGATTATAGTTTCCCAAAGGCAGTGCCTCTATGGCCTGTCCTTTTTCCGCGGGCAACTCCGGCCAGAACCGAATATCGCCAGACGCCAGCACGCCGGTAGACACTGCAATCACTGCGCACTTCGCGTGCAGCGTTCCCCGCTGGGTTTCTACACTTACCCCAGAGTTACCCCAGTGAATAGCAGTCGCCGCGGTGTTCAACTGTACCGGCACGTCGGCAGCCCAACGGGCAACCAGGGCACCGTAGCCATCAACTACCGGCCAGTTCTCTTCTGTGTCGTTATAGCTGACCATATCGCCAATTGAAATCTGGTCTACATCTGAGGAGGTATCCAGCGAATCATAATAATCAAGGACTTCCGTCCAGGGACTCTCTCGCTCGACTGTCTCCATGACCGATTGGTCGCGGCCTTGTTCCCACGCTTTTGCCATAGCCGCTTCACGGCATTTCATCGCCCGCTGGCCGATCGCGATCTCTTGGTCGCCCAACCACTTACCATCGCGGAAATACCCACAACGTCCGTAACCGTCCCGTCGCTCGTAGCGCGCGCCCAACGCGTCCGCCGTTTGCACAAAAGGATTAAGACTGGCCGAATGCATCCAATGACATCCAAGATCAAAGGCCGAACCATCGGACATGATCTCGGTATAGGCTCGACCACCAATATGGCTATCGGCCTCCAGTACAACAACTTGAAGACCCGCTTGGCCAAGCGCTCGGGCAGCAGCAAGGCCTGCCGCGCCAGCGCCAATGACAATAACATCGGTTGCAGAACTCATAAGTTCCTGGAAACCTCCTGGTTAACCCGGATGGGGCCCGATTACGCCAGCAGCCGGGCATTTGTCGTTCAGGGTTCTGGATTTTATGAAACCAGATTACCTGCCTGCACCACCATTGACGGCTCTCTTGTGCCTACCGGGTAACAAAGTTGTGCGAGGGACTCAACCTCAAATACGGCAAAATCAGCACGCTTGCCCGCAGCCAGAACGCCACGGTCAGCATAACCCAAGGCCTTTGCTGCGTGCACCGTGACCCCGGCTACCGCTTCGCGCGGCGTCAGGCCAAACAGAACACATCCCATATTCAAAATCAGTAACAGTGACTCCACCGGTGAACTGCCCGGGTTGCAGTCGCTCGCCAATGCCATTGGAACCTGATGCTTTCGAAAAAGATTCACCGGCGGGCGTTGTTGTTCTTTAAGAAAATAAAACGCCCCGGGTAACAGTACGGCTACCGTACCGGCCTGCTTCAAGGCTCGTACCCCTGCTTCATCGGTGTATTCCAGGTGGTCTGCAGAGAGCGCACTGAATTCTGCAGCCAATCTGGCGCCGTGACTATTGCTTAACTGATCCGCATGTAGACGTACCGGCAATCCAAGAGCATGTGCTTTTTCGAAGACCGCGCGAACCTGGGGCTCGCTAAATGCAATGTTTTCACAAAATGCATCGACACTGTCTGCAAGACCTTCTTTTGCGATTTCCGGCAACATAACAGAACACACCAGATCAATATAATCATCGCTGCGTCCCTCAAATTCTTCGGGCACCGCATGCGCTCCCAGAAAAGTGGTGTGAACCGAAACAGGCAAAACGGTCTCTAAAGAGCGGGCCACACGTAACATCTTCTGCTCACACTCCAAAGTGAGCCCATAGCCTCCTTTAACTTCAATAGTCGTTACCCCTTCCGAGCACATGCGCTTTGCCCGACCTAGCGCCCCCTTTAACAGATCTTCTTGTGCGCTCTTCCGAGTGTCTTTTACCGTTGAGCGTATCCCGCCACCCTGCCTGGCAATCTCCTCATAGCTCACACCTTCAAGGCGCTGCTCAAATTCGCGCGAACGGTCGCCCGCATATACCAGATGCGTATGGCAATCGATGAAACCGGGTAATAGCAGTTGATGCTTACAATCGATGCGATCCAGCATGCTGGCATTTGTCGCAGACGGATGTGCGAGAACCTCTTCTGCGCTACCTACTGCGATTATTCTGTCTTCGTGAGTCAGCAATGCGCCATTATTGACGACATCGGCCCCTGGCAGCGTACCTGCCATACAGACTACCCGCGCATTTTCCCAAAGCCTCACTGATGCCTTCTTCACTGGGGGTTCGAAAAGCATTCACTTTGGATCAGACTGATCATCACTTCGAGATCCTGTCCGGGTGACCTGTCACGCCCAAGAGGCACGATATGCTCTCGCACGAGTCTATGAAACTGCGATACACCTCGCCCGTACGCTGCATTGCGCTGTGTTGATCAGGTGCAATGCAGCCGACAAGCGCCTCGTAACCAAAAATGGCGATGCCATGCTCAACAATTTCAAGAAGGCGCTGAATTACTGGCAATGCCATAGACATATAGTCTTCTTAGCCCACTGATGTTTCGGATGTCAATAAAGACATGGGTTGTGCTGCCAATCGAACTCGCGCCACCAGATCGATGCAGGCCTTATGTACCACCACCAGGTCCACATCAAGTTCGGGTCGCGGCACCAGTTGCGGATTCAGCCCGGTTTGGTGCTGGCCCATAAGCCGGTGCAATCGACACTCACTAAGGCAGATTACCTGCGTGGTCATATCCAGTGCCTGGACATCGCGAGCATTAAGGCAATGTGGCGTGATACTTTCCATTCGCTTCACTTATCTAAATACACTCAGCAGTTTCGCGCTCTCATTCGTGGCTTTGCCCTCGCGGGTACAGCACTGGAAACTGATCACCAGCAAAAGGTTGCCCATCTTCATACTCCAGTTCTGGGAAAAAAGGTGACGTTTTTCCTGGGCGGACTACGAATCGCGCATCGTCTCCCACCCAGCGGATCGATATGGCCCGGCGACGATCATTGGACGTGTTGGCCGGGGCGCCATGCAGGGTTCTGAAGCTAAAGGCTATTGCATCGCCCGGTTGCATGTCCCAGCCACGGATGTCGAACTCTTCCCGATTCTTTTCAACGTCCGGTGTCGTTTCGGAAGTATCTTCAGTGTACAGATCGGTGCCATCAAAACGCTTTGGCCTGAACTCCTTACCCCATTTGTGGGAGGTGGCAACGTATTCGACGCTACGCTCCCGAGGCACCGGATCGATGGGCACCCAGAAACTGACAGACTGCTCTCCATCAACAATATAGTACGGCTGATCATGATGCCATGGAGTTGTTACTGAATTGCCGGGCTCTTTTACCAGTATATGGTCATGAAAAACCCGGGCGGTTTTTGAGCGCATCAGTTTTGCGGCAATCTCGGCCATCGGTGATTCAACAACCAGGGCGCGGTAGCCCCTGAAATTTGACCAGACGCAATAGTCCTGAAAAAACTCTGCACCTTCTCCTTGGTCCGGACGATAGGTTCGCTCACGCCAACTCGGACTCGCTTTGTTCTCTTCGATAGCCGTCTGCACCCCTTCTACCCAGGGTTTGAACAGGTCGGTCAACAGCACCACCCCATCTTTTTGGAAACTGTCTATGGCGTGATCCGACAAGAGCACCGTTTCTTTACTGGTCATGATAGATCTATTCCTGATTTATGCTGGCTTGTTGCCCTAGGTATAATGGTATGGATAACCATCGTCAATTATTCTTTCGCCATTTGTTACCTTAGCCCGGTTAATTGTGAATCATACATGGCATCAGGCAACAGATACCCTGGGCGTACAGGTGTGATTGGTTCGCCAGTTCTGGGCGCCATTGCAGATGAGTTACCGACCCGGACCGGGAGGGATCATGTCGGAGCGTAGCCGCGCAGATAATCAACGAGAAAACTCATGACTTCGCCCGGTCCCCGATTGACCAGCATCCGCTGTGCAAAAGCGCTGACCCCATCAGGCTGGGAGGATAACTGCGTTATTGAGCTTGACCAAACCGGTCGGATAGCAGCTATCACGAGCAATAATGCTGGCGCCACCGACCTTTCCTTAAATGGCATCGTCATCGCGGGATTACCCAATCTGCACTCCCACGCCCATCAAAAAGCGATTGCGGGACTGACCGAGCACAGGATTGCCGGGCAGGATGACTTCTGGGGCTGGCGTGACCTTATGTACCGTGCCAACGCGCAACTGGACCCGGACCAACTGCAAACTGTCGCGCGTTATCTCTATACTGGCATGCTGCAAAGCGGATATACCTCGGTAGCCGAGTTCCACTATCTGCACCATCAGCCTGGTGGCGATCCTTATCGCGATTGCAGTGAGCTATCTGCCAGGCTTCTCGAAGCCGCATCCGAGGTCGGCATCGCTATTACGCTGCTCCCCGTTCTTTACTGCCGAGGTGGTTTTAACAACGATCCGGTACAAGATACGCAACGCCGCTTTGCCAACACGCCCGAGAGTTATCTTAAACTGCTGCAGGCCTGCGACTCACTGTGCGTGGACAACCCCGACCGGTCTGTCGGTTTCGCAGCGCACTCGCTGCGCGCCGTCGCCCCAGAAGTCCTGTCGGCGACCCTTGAGGATGCGGGCAGCCTTATCAAGGACGCGCCTGTACATATCCATGTTGCCGAACAGGCCCGCGAAGTAGCCGAGTGCCTGGCGCTGAATGGGGTTCGACCGGTGGCGTGGCTATACGATCAATGTGATGTAACTGACCAGTGGTGTCTGATACATGCCACACATGTCGACTCCGGTGAACTGGACTGTATTGTCAAAAGCGGCGCAACTGTTGGCCTTTGTCCGACAACAGAAGCGAATCTGGGCGATGGTATTTTTCCGGCAGCTCAGTTTCTGACAGACGGCGGCCGCCTCGGTGTGGGCTCCGACAGCCAGATATGTACTTGCCCGGCAGAAGAGCTAAGACTGCTAGAGTACGTTCAGAGGCTCAGCCTGCAAAGACGAACAGTGATGATTCCAGATGATGCCGGCAGTAACGGTCGTGCGTTGATCACAACCGCTATTTCCGGCGGCGCCCGGGCTCTTGGAGAAAAGTCTTCGGGGCTGGTTTCAGGGGCCCGCGGCGATCTCATTGAAATTGACCATGAGCACAGCGAATTTGCGTCGCGCACACCGGATCAGATTCTCGACAGCTGGATCTTTTCTGGGCCGAACAATGCCGTGCGTAACGTCATCGTCGGCGGACGGCACGTTGTGCGCGACGGCATCCACCCGCTTCGCGAAAGTGCCAGTGGTCCGTTTCGACAGGTTATCGCAATGCTGAACAACGCCTAACCGATGTCGGCAGTCCTCAGGAGAGCCTGGTGCAGACAATAAAACTCATTCCAGCCAAGCTCACACTTGATAATCTGAGGAACCTGGGGGCGAGCCCCTGCGTGATTGACATACCCAATACCGCGTGGGAGCAAGTACGAAAGAGCCACGCCATACTCCAAGCGGTACTTCAGCAAGCAGCACCCGCCTACGGCATTAATACCGGGTTTGGCAAAATGGCCCGAACGCGAATCGACGCGGCAGATCTGTCTACACTGCAACGCAACCTTGTGCGATCTCACGCCGCTGGCGTTGGCAATTCGCTGGCACCGCAAACAGTTCGTCTGGCGCTGATACTCAAGACGATGAGCCTGGCTCAGGGGTACTCCGGTGTCAGACCTCAGATAGTCGAACGGCTTATCGAGATGGTTTCTCAGGACATACTGCCGGTGGTGCCGGAAAAAGGATCGGTCGGGGCATCCGGTGATCTTGCACCGCTGGCCCATATGAGCCTTCCGCTGATCGGAGAAGGTGAAGTCTTCTGGAACGGCAGCACGATGCCGGCAGCCAAGGCCCTGCAAGCTGTAGGGCTGGATGCGCTCACGCTTGAAGCCAAGGAAGGGCTGGCTCTGCTGAACGGTACCCAGATCTCCACCGCGCTGGCCATCGATGCGCTGTTCAGTGCAGAACAGAACCTTGCCAGTGCTGTCGTCACCGGGGCCATTTCCGTCGACGCGGCTCTGGGCAGTTATGTCCCCTTTGACAAACGTATTCACGACATCCGCCGGCAAGCAGGGCAGATACTGATAGCCCGTCTTTACCGCACCTTGCTAAAGGACAGCGAGCTCAACCACTCGCACGCTGACTGTGACCGGGTGCAGGATCCCTACTGTCTTCGCTGTCAGCCACAGATACTCGGTGCCTGCCTCGACCAGCTCGGCCACGTCGCGGACATCCTTCTGCGTGAGGCCAACGCCGTGTCCGACAATCCCCTGCTCTGCCCAGACACCGGTGAAGTTCTCTCTGGCGGTAACTTTCATGCCGAGCCGGTCGCCATGGCGGCTGACAATATGGCGCTGGCAATCGCCGAGATCGGTGCTCTGTCCGAGCGGCGTGTCGCCATGTTGATCGATTCAAGTATCAGTGAGCTGCCGCCTTTTCTTAGCTTAAGAGCCGGCTTGGAATCCGGATTCATGGTTGCCCACGTAACAGCGGCGGCACTAACATCCGAGAATAAAAGCCTGGCACACCCCGCCAGTGTTGACAGCCTGCCCACCTCGGCTAATCAGGAGGATCATGTCAGCATGGCGACTTTCGCTGCGAGGCGATTGCGCGCGATGAATGAGAACACAAGGCACATCCTTGCAATCGAATTTCTGGCAGCGGCCCAGGGCATTTCTCTACGTCGACCCCTTAAATCATCGAACACTATCGAAAACGCAATTAAATCATTACGTGATCATGTTCCCGAATGGACCGAAGACCGTATCATGTCTCCTGATATCGAACTGGCAAACTCTTTGATTCACCAAGGTACGCTCGCCGAGTTGCTCCCCGCCCAGCCACTGGATACCATTTTGTACTGACCACGCCCTAACCGGCTCTTGCTCATGAACCGACTTTTAAATATCGCGCAAATTGGAGATCCTGTTCTTCGGGAACCCACCACCGAACTAACGCCGGACTTGCTAGCACAGGCCGAAATGCAGCAGTTCATTGATGATCTGATAGAGACCATGCGCGCAGCCAAAGGTGCCGGGCTCGCGGCCAACCAGGTTCATCAATCGCTTCGTATTTGCGCCATTGAGGTGCGCGACAACCCACGCTACCCCTACCGTCCCAATATTCCGCTGACTATATTGGTAAACCCGGTGCTCACTCCGGTGGGCGAGGACATGTTTGAAAATTACGAAGGCTGTCTTAGCGTACCCAATCTGCGCGGCATAGTTCACCGCCACTCGGTAGTAGACGTAAGCGCAATGGATAGAAACGGCGCCCCGATACAGACCCGGGTAAAAGGAATGATCGCGGCCACATACCAACATGAAGTAGATCATCTAAATGGCTTGCTCTTTCTCGACCGGGTTGGGGATTCCAGGAGTCTTGTCACCTGGGAGAATTTTGAGCGTTACCATCTGCAGCAGGTGGCAGAAAACGTCGGTAAGGTGGTCGCCCAATATGGCAGTTGAACGCGAGACTTGCCAAACTGGCTGTACAGCAGCCGTTATTTCAACCTTACAGAACCCGATAGTTATATGACACTGAACCGATACGCCCCAGAAAGGCACATCAAGGCACCAACCGGCACAGAACTCAAGTGCAAACACTGGAGTACTGAGGCGCCTATGCGGATGCTGATGAACAACCTTGATCCAGAGGTGGCAGAAAATCCGGCTGAGCTTGTGGTCTATGGCGGTGTTGGCCGGGCGGCTCGCGACTGGGACAGTTTCGACCGGATCATTACATCGCTCAAGGAGCTCGAGACAGATCAGACCTTGCTGGTGCAGTCCGGAAAACCGGTCGGCATTTTCAAGACCCATGAGCAGGCCCCTCGGGTTCTGATTGCCAACTCCAACCTGGTGCCGCATTGGGCCACGCTGGAGCACTTCTCCGAGCTCGATCAGCGTGGTCTGATGATGTACGGGCAGATGACAGCCGGCTCCTGGATTTACATTGGCTCGCAGGGCATTGTCCAGGGAACCTACGAGACCTTTGCCGAGATGGCGCGCCAGCACTTCAGTGGCTCATCAAAGGGCCGCTGGATTCTAACGGCAGGGCTCGGGGGTATGGGCGGTGCACAGCCTCTGGCCGCGACGATGCACGGGTTTTCCATGATCGCGGTGGAATGTAATAGGCAATCTATTGAATCTCGACTAAAAACCCGCTACCTGGACGCCTGGGCTGACAACATCGACGATGCTCTAAACCTTGTCGAAAACGCCCACAGCGAGGGGCGCGCGATTTCGGTCGGACTTCTAGGCAATGCAGCGGATGTTTTCCCGGACCTGGCGGCACGCTCCCAGACTGATTCAAGATACCAGCCAGACGCCGTGACCGATCAAACCTCGGCCCACGATCCACAAAACGGCTATCTGCCGTCCGGCTGGTCGATGGCGGAATGGACCGACCGGCGCCAAAGTGATCCCAAGGGTGTGGCAGCGGCGGCAAAGGACTCTATGGCGATCCAGGTTCGGGCGATGCTCGATTTTTGGAATCGAGGCATTCCGGTTGTCGACTACGGCAACAATATTCGCCAGATGGCTCAGGAAACCGGTGTTGATAACGCCTTCGACTACCCCGGCTTTGTCCCTGCATATGTGCGCCCGTTGTTCTGTCGGGGCATAGGGCCGTTTCGCTGGGCAGCGTTGTCAGGGGATCCCGAGGATATCTTTCGCACCGATGAAAAAGTCAAGGAGCTGATTCCAGATAATGCCCAACTGCACCAATGGCTGGACATGGCGCGCAACCGGATTGCCTTCCAGGGCATGCCCAGCCGTATCTGCTGGCTCGGACTGGGAGATCGCGATCGGATCGGCCGGGCCTTTAACCAGATGGTAGCCAGTGGCGAACTGAGTGCGCCGATCGTCATAGGTCGGGATCATCTCGACAGCGGCTCGGTTGCCAGCCCTAACCGGGAGACAGAGCAGATGAAAGATGGGTCGGATGCGGTTTCCGACTGGCCGATTCTAAACGCACTACTTAACACGGCATCGGGCGCGACCTGGGTCTCTTTTCATCATGGCGGTGGCGTTGGTATCGGTTATTCACAGCATGCGGGTCTGGTTATTCTTGCCGATGGGTCACCATCAGCCGACCAGAAACTGGCTCGCGTATTGTGGAATGATCCCGCGACAGGAGTGATGCGCCACGCCGACGCAGGTTATGACGACGCCATCGCTTGCGCCCGGGACCATAAGCTCAACCTTCCGAGTATCGATGCCTGATCCGTCGAAAGGAGGCTGTCGAGCCATGGCCCGTGTGGCTTAAACCAACTGCCTCGAGACAAAGACCATGACCGACACCACCGAAACGCTTTGCGGGATTGTGGATTGCAAGCGCTATCCCCTGGCGGAGCTGGGCTTTCGCGCCCAGTGCAAGTCTGAACTGGACCGCAGCGGGGTCCTGACACTGGAGAGCTTCCTGGTGGATGGTGCAATCGACACCATCCGTGACGAGGGCCTTGAGCACCAACATCTTGCCTATTTCACCTCAGACAGCCACAACATCTACCTTAAGCCCAATGACTCGGAATTGCCGCCGACGCATCCACGAAACCGAAAAGTCACCTCATCCAAAGGCTGTATCACTGACGACCAGATTCCAGGAGGCTCAGCACTGCGCACCCTCTACCGCGCCGGGGCGTTCCAGGATTTCCTGTGCGCCGTACTCGATATTACAGATGTCTATGAATACGCTGATCCGCTGTCATCGATTAACCTGCACTATGCTGACGAGGGGCAGGAACTCGGCTGGCATTTCGATAACTCCTCATTTGCGATCACACTGATGATCCAAAGGCCAGAGCGCGGCGGCACATTTGAGTATGTCAAGGATGTGCGAAATGCCGACAACGGCGAAATGAACTACGAACTGACGGAACAGGTTTTGAACGGCGAGACTCCCACAAAAACCCTTGCCATGGACGCAGGAGCGTTGGTGTTATTTCGTGGACGAAACTCAATGCACCGAGTAACGCCAGTGGCGGGAGGTCATACGCGTATCCTGGCAGTGCTGGCGTACAACACAAAACCAGGGGTTTCGCTATCTGAGTCGGCAAGAAGGACTTTTTATGGCCGCCTTGGGTAATAGGCTTACTGGTGCGACCCGGTAGTGCAGGCCGTTTCCCCGCCTTACCTACTATTTAAGATCGCCAAGTAGCGAACTGCGAATCTTCGATGCGATGGTAACGTCGTAAGTGTACTGAGGATGGTCAATCCCAAACGAGAGATCGTTTCCCTCTTTAATTGACTGAACTACGGCTGGTGTCAATTCGAAACGAACAAAATGCACAGCCGAGGTCTTGTCGGCGGTTTCCCGCTCCAGGTCTTCGTTAGCAACCGGTCGAATCCGGTCTTCGCCATTAGCCTGCAGCCATAGCGCACGTTCAATACCTATCAGACGTGCCAGCGCCTGGCGCCGTTCGTCTACATCAGAATACTCGAGCATGAATGTCGCTTTGAGATTACTGCCATCGGGAATCAGGGGGTTGTAGGCATCCAGTTCTTCCTGGATCTGTTCGGCCTCGAAGATGCGCTCTATGCGGAGCATTTCTTGCACTTGGTATTGCATCGTTAAGGCATCCTCAAAATACAGCATGGCGTTTGGGCCGATCGCGACACGTCTGTTGGCTTTGTGGGCCAATACACGAGCACGAAAATCTTCACGCTCAACCGAGTATGTTTCAAGCGAGAACAGATCTTCACGGGTCAGCTTTTTCATATGCTTTTAGGCAAAAATTTAGATTCCATATGCTTGGCGTAGCAGGCTTAGCGGATGCTCAGCGGTGCTGCCATCGCCGATACCATTCGCCAGGTGGTGGCCGGCAATCGGGCAGTCGCTGCCGTAATGATCGGGGCTGATTTTTTGTATTCCCCTGATAACGGGTCGAGCGATTTTCATTGCCTTATCAAAAGTCTCGGACTTAACACCGTAGGTGCCGTCATGCCCGGAGCAGCGCTCAATCATGGTCACCGCAGTGTCCGGCACAAGACTCAGCACGTCCCGGGTCTTGGGCCCAATATTTTGTACCCGCTGGTGACACGAGGCGTGGTAAACGACTCGGCCCAGACTCTGGCGGAACTCGGTGTTCATAAGACCTTGTGCATAGCGCAGCATCAGGTATTCAAAAGGATCGAAAAATGCGTTCGCGACTTTTCGAACACTCTCATCGTCTGGGAAAAGCAGCGGTAGTTCCTGCTTGAACATCAAGACACACGAAGGCATCAGCGCCATGAGATCCCACCCCTGGTCCACGAGTTGAGCTAATTGGGGAATGTTCTGCTCTTTCGCTTTTTGAACCGAGGCGAGGTCGCCCAGCTCCAGTTTTGGCATACCACAGCAGTATTCTTTTTGCGCTATTGTGACCGGGATACCGTTATGTTCCAGCACGCAGACGAGGTCTTCGCCCAGTGCCGGCTCATTGTGGTTCGCATAACAAGTGGCAAACAGTGCGACTTTGCCGCGAGTCTTTGTCCCGGGCTTGGCCCCGCCCGGCTCTAGCGATGCAAGGCTTGCCATTCTTTTGCGTAACGGGCGCGACTCATAAGGCGGAATTCTTGCATCAGAATGAATTCCAGCTATCTTATGAAGGGCTTTCCTGACAGGCTTTGAGGCATTGGCTGCGTTCACCACAATCGACACGCCCGGCAGACCTGCTACCTTTCCTACGGCATCGGTGCTGCTCAACAGCTTGTCACGTACCGACGCACCCTGCTTGGCAAAACGAACCGCTTTGGCTCGGAGCATGAGATGCGGGAAATCGATGTTCCATTCATGCGGCGGCACATAAGGACACTTGGTCATATAACACAGGTCGCACAAATAGCACTGGTCGACCACTTTCCAGTAATCGCCCTTGGCGACCCCGTCGATCTCCATCGTCTTTGACTCATCGATAAGATCAAACAGGGTGGGAAAACTGTCGCACAATGACACACAGCGACGGCAACCGTGGCAATGATCGAAGACCCGTTCTAGTTCAAAAAAGAGTTGGTCCTCGTCGTTGAATTCAGAACTTTGCCAATCAATTGGATGACGAATGGGCGCCTGCAGGCTGCCTTCTTGTTGCAAAGAGCTCATGCTGACATCCTTGTCAAAATCATGCGGGAGGTGGGCTTACACCTCCCGCGTCGCAGTCTCAGCCATCCAACGAATCAAGCGCCTTTTGGAAACGGTTGGCATGGGAACGCTCGGCCTTGCCCAAGGTTTCGAACCAATCGGCAATTTCATCAAAGCCTTCATCCCTGGCGGTCTTGGTCATGCCAGGATACATGTCGGTATATTCGTGGGTCTCTCCCGCGATAGCCGCCTTGAGGTTATCGCCGGTGCCGCCGATTGGCAGACCGGTAGCGGGGTCGCCGGTTTCCTCTAGATATTCAAGGTGGCCGTGAGCGTGGCCAGTTTCTCCTTCAGCGGTGGAACGAAACACTGCAGCCACATCGTTATAACCCTCGACATCCGCCTTGGCAGCAAAATAGAGATAGCGGCGGTTAGCCTGGGATTCTCCGGCAAAAGCATCTTTAAGGTTTTGTTCAGTCTGGGAGTCTTTAAGGGACATGATGATCTCCGTTTGAAGTTCGGTGGTAAAAACTATTCCTTAGTAGCGTCTGTTAAAGCGCTGTCAGGGGCAATATAGAAGTATTATTTCAATATGTATAATCGTTTGTTATTATTGTTTTAATCGTTATAACCTATTATTGGCAATGAACCTCAAGGACCTTAAGTACCTGATTGCCCTCAGTGAAACTTTGCACTTTGGGCGCGCGGCACAGCGTTGTTTTGTCAGCCAGCCTACCTTGTCTGGGCAAATCCATAAACTCGAGCAGGAGCTCGGGGTAGTGCTGTTTGAACGCACCAACCGCAGTGTACACATCACGCCCATCGGCCAACAGATCACTATCCATGCCCGCCAAATTCTTGAGCAAGCCGACACGATCCGTAGCCTGGGTCATTCAGAAACCGATCCATTGACCGGTCCTTTGCGGGTGGGCGCCATCCACACCCTCAGCCCGTATCTGGTGCCACTTTTTATGCTCGAGCTACAGCAGCAGCACCCGGAACTTTCGCTGGAACTGACTGAGGCCACAACCGAACAGCTGTTGCAAAAACTCCAGGACCACCAGCTGGATGCAGTTCTGCTCGCGACCTCGCCCGCTGTGGCCAACCTCACCGAGATGCCACTCTTTCAAGAACCGTTCTGGCTCGCACACCCACGCGATCACCATCTGTACACAAAGAACGAGATCACGCTTAATGATCTCAGAAAAGAAAATGTGCTGCTGCTTTCTCAAGAGCACTGCCTTTCCGACCAGGTCATGGCAGCGTGCCGAATCAATCAGCGCTCCGACGCTGGTGGGATGCCCGGCCTCAATGCATCCAGTCTGGAGACCTTGGTGCAATTGGTCGGTATGGGCCTGGGCGTTACACTGGTACCTGCGCTTTCGGTACATGGCGGTCGACTTGCGACCGACCGGGTCATACTGCGCCAGGCCAGCATCGCGGGTGCAGTACGTCAGATCCGCCTGGTGTACCGCACCAGTTTTCCGCGCGAGGGCGCTTTGACCCTATTGGCTCGGATAATATGCAAAGTGCTACCCAACACCGTTCAACCGAATCAGACTCCCGCTCAACAAGTAAGCTCCTAGAAGCTCCTCCGAGCTTAGTTTGAAATCAGCAACCGGGTGTCATTTTCTGTACAAGCTTTTTTAAACGGAGTCGGTGGTTCACCCTCCGTCACAACGAAATCGACCTGATCCAGACCGCAGACCTTGATCAACGCATCCTTGCTGAATTTCGAGCTATCTGTCACAAAACAGGTTTGCCTCGCCTGCTGAATCGCTGCTCTGGAAAACTCTGCCTCACAAAGATAAAAATCAAGGAGTTCATTCTTCTTGTTAACGGCCCCAATTGAAAGCACTGCGTAGTCCACATTGAATTGCTGGATAAAATCAACTGCGACTTTGCCAAAAGCTGCAGCATCATCTGCCCGCAATTCCCCGCCGGTAACATAAACCCGGTTTCCGTTTCTTGAGGCCAGAGTCCTGGCAATTTCGACAGAATTGGTGATGACGTGCAGATCACTATGATCACATAACGCCTGTGCAACATATGCCGTCGTTGACCCGCAATCAATGATCAGCGAATCGCCATCTTCAATGAGCGTGGCCGCTACCTTTGCCAAACGGCGCTTAGCATCCCGGTTTTTTTTAAGGCGACGATGAAATGGCGCCTCGTGCAACGAAAAAGGGGCCGTAACACCGCCATGCACCCGGATCGCCAAGCCTTTCTTAACCAACGGTTCAACATGGCGCCGGGCGGTCTCTCCCGATACACCCAGTTGCCCGGCAAGCTCATTGATTGTGACCCGGCCGCGCAGGTTCAGGGCATCCAGAATGGCCGCTTCATACTTGCTTGCTCGAATCATATGCGCCGATACAGATCAGATTGGCAAAGGGGAAATGGCATAATCTGAACAAATTATTGTGTAATTTTTCACTTTATTCAATCTTTTTGTTGGATTATTGTGGTTTTTTGTGTAAATTTACTATGGTCATGGCTTTTGCCTGACAAAACTGAAAACAATAACCCTTAAAGGAGAATAATCAATGTTTACCGCCCGTTTACGTAAAGTATCCATGGCGTTACTCGCAAGCGCTCTGTTTTCTCACTCGGCGTTGGCCGTCGAGTCAAAAGACCCCATCATCCTGACCCTGCACGACTGGACCGGACAACTTATCAATACCGAATTGATGGGTCGAATTCTGCAGAACATGGGTTACAACATTAAATACCAGCAAGCTGATTACATCGCACAATTCGCGGGACTTGAATCGGGCGACCTTCATGTCGCAATGGAGATGTGGGAAACGACCGGCAAGCAGGCGATGGAAGCCAGTGTCAAGACCGGCGATACCGTAGACCTCGGTGAAACCGGGATGAATGCTATCGAGGAATGGTGGTACCCGATGTACATGAAGGAAAAATGTCCGGGACTGCCCAATTGGGAAGCGCTGAACGATTGCGCCGAGGCATTCTCAACGCCTGAAACCGCTCCCCGAGGCCGTTATCTGGGTGGGCCCGTAACCTGGGCTGGATTTGACGATGAACGTGTAGAAGCTCTGGGGTTGGACTACGAAGTAGTTCACGCCGGAACTGACGCTGCACTGTTTGCTGAACTTGAATCTGCCTACCAACGCAAAGCCCCATGGCTTGGATGGGTTTACACCCCGCATTGGGCGACGGTCAAATTTGAAGGCGAGTTTGTGGAATTTCCCCGTTACAGCGATGCATGCTATGAAGACGCAAAGGTCGGCCTGAACCCGAACATGGCCTATGACTGCGGCAAACCCCGGGGATGGATAAAGAAAGTCGGCTGGAAAGGTGGTGAAGCAAAGTGGCCCTGCGCATACCAGGCAGTTCGTAATTTCCGCATCGACAACGCAACCGTAGGACAATTAATTGTTGAAGTTGACCTTGAAGGCAAGAAAATATCGGACGTGGTTAATGCGTGGCTTGATGCCAATAAGGCTACCTGGGAGCCCTGGACTCAGTGTAACTGAGATTATTCGGTAGTATCTCAACCAAGCAGTTAAGACTCGACAGGCGGCTGGCTAACGGCCGCCTGTCTCACTTTATAAACCCAACTCTTCTTCGTGGCTTAACGGGGCGGCCACAACCCAGGTATCACCTCCAGCCAGCCAACGCTATATAGAAAAATGACCAGGACAACGCCCTCCCCTCCACACGCATTACACCTTCAGGGTATCTGGAAGATTTTCGGCGAGGATGCCAACTCGTTTCTTCAGAAATTTGGCACTTCCCCAGCGGACTCCGATCTTCAAAAGGCCGGGCTGATTGCGGCAGTCCGGGATGCAAACCTTGATATCCATCGCGGGGAAATCTTTGTCATTATGGGCCTGTCTGGCTCTGGTAAATCAACTCTGGTGCGCTGCATGAGCCGCCTGATCGAACCTACAGCTGGGGAGCTCTTTTTCGAGGGCCAGGACCTGTTGGCGATATCGGAGAAAGAACTCACTGAGATGCGTCGACATAAGATGGGCATGGTATTTCAACACTTTGCGTTGCTGCCACATCTTTCGGTACTGGGAAACGTTGCTTTTCCTCTTGAGATCCAAGGTGTTGAAAAATCGGTACGGCAGCAGCGCGCGCTCGACATGATCGAGTTAGTCGGGCTTTCGGGTCGGGAAGATTACTACCCCCGCGAATTATCCGGTGGCCAACAGCAGCGGGTCGGTATAGCGCGTTCTCTGGCAGTAGAACCGGATATCTGGTTTCTGGACGAGCCGTTTTCTGCACTGGATCCCCTGATTCGACGGGAAATGCAAGACGAATTCCTTCGCCTGCAAGGATTGCTCCGCAAAACTATCGTCTTTATTACCCACGATTTTGACGAAGCGATCCGGCTCGCAGATCGTATTGCCATCATGAAAGATGGCGCAATCATCCAGATCGGTGCCCCAGAAGACCTGATACTGAATCCGGCCACAGACTACGTTGCAGAATTTACACGGGATGTCTCGCGCGCCAAAGTGCTGTCTGCAAAAACCGTGATGCGCCCGGTCACACCAGGAGAATCACTGGATGAGACTTTGGCGCACCACACCAAGGTTCAAGACCTGGCCCACCGCGCCGTAAATTCTGACCGCCATATGGGCGTGACCGACGATGATGGTGCAATCATCGGTGCGGTAGACAACCAAGCGGTGCTTGATGTGCTCGTTGGGAACGAACCCCCACGGACGAACTGAGTATGGAAGCGCGACAGGGCTTCGATGATGTCGCGCAGACACCATCGTGGTTTTGGGGAATATTCGCGGTCATTATTACGCTGGGAATCTTTCTTTTCTTTGCCCAGGATCAGGCCCCCTACCTTGTCGAGTATCCGCGTGATTGGGTCATTCCTTTAAGATTCGTCATCAGCGACTGGATGCAGTGGCTGATAAAGGAATTCGATCTTGGGTTTTTCACATTCAAGGAACTTACCCGCTCGATTGCCTGGTTACTTGAATGGCCACTGTCGGCGGCCAACAGCCTGCTGGCTACGGGGTTCACTTTTTCTACCGAGCCGGGAGCTCCGATTGTACTGTCGCCAGCGCCCTGGATAGCTGTAATCATCATTTTTGGATTACTCGCTTTTCATTTGTCCGGTACAAGACTTGCAGTGCTGGTTACTGGCTGCTTTGGCTATCTCGCACTCTTTGGTCAGTGGCATAGTGCCATGATTACCCTCAGCTCGATTGTGATTGCGGTGCCTTTGGGTGTCAGCATTGGCTTTGTGCTGGGCATTGCTGCGTACCGGCATCCTGTATTCGAGAAATGGCTAACACCGGTGCTCGACCTGATGCAGACGGTGCCCATTTTCGCCTATCTCGTTCCGGTGCTTTTTCTTTTTGGTTTTGGGCCGGTCGCCGCAATGATCGCCACCATGATTTATGCAACGCCACCAATGGTCCGAGTTACGATCTTGGCGTTAAAACAAGTGCCCGTGGAACTTGTGGAATACGGCAATATGGCAGGCTGCGCGCGTGGGCAACTGCTGCGTAAGATTCAAGTTCCTGTGGCCCAGAAATCTCTGATGGTCGGCGTAAACCAGGTAATCATGCTGTCGCTGAACATGGTCATCATCGCGTCGATGATCGGTGCTGGTGGATTGGGTTTTGATGTACTTAGTTCTCTCAGACGTCTGGCTATCGGTGACGGTCTTGAGGCAGGACTCGCGATCACTTTTCTGGCGATTGCGCTTGACCGCTTAAGTCAGGCTTTCGCGGACCGGCCACAGACTTCCCGACTCTCACAAAGTCGCCGCTTATTGAGCCATAGCCAATTTACCCTGGTCGTGCTGATCACACTCTTGATTTCATGGCCTGCCAGTCACTTCTATCCGGCCCTCGGGGTTTACCCCGAATCCCTGCAAATTACGACCAGTCACTTCTGGGATGACCTGGTCAAGTGGATCAATATCAACTTCTTTGACCAGCTTGAAGCCATTAAGACATTCCTTCTGATCCACATCATGATGCCGGTAAAACACTTTTTACTTAAAACGCCCTGGGTCATTTCTATAGCGGTAATCACCCTGATAGGGTACCGACTGGGAAGGTTCCGTCTGGCGGCTTTGGGTATGGCGCTTACTGTCTTTATTGCCGCAGTCGGCCTTTGGAGTAAGGCAATGATTACCGTCTATCTGTGCGGCGTGTCTGTGCTTTTTGCGGCATGTATCGGCATCCCGATTGGCATCCTTGCTGCCAGTAATTCCAGAACTAACCGAGCAGCTCAAGTTGCAATCGATACCTTGCAGACGCTGCCTTCCTTCGTTTATCTGATACCGGTTGTCATGCTTTTTCGGGTAGGAGACTTTGCGGCAATGCTTGCCGTCATTGCCTACTCGGTAGCCCCCGCTATTCGTTACACCATACTCGGTATACAGCAGGTGCCTGCCCATCTGATTGAAGCATCCAGAGCCATGGGCTGCACTCCAAACCAGATTCGATGGCGAGTACAGCTGCCAATTGCCCTGCCGCAGATAATGCTTGGCATCAACCAGACCATCATGATGGCCCTGTCGATGCTGGTGATCACAGCGCTGGTGGGGACGCGAGACCTTGGACAAGAAGTCTATATTGCCTTGACCAAGGCCGATACTGGGGGCGGTATTGTGGCTGGAGTTTGCGTGGCTTGCATCGCCATCGTCGCCGATCGCTTCATCAGCCAGTGGTCTCATAAAAAGAAGATGAAACTCGGACTGCCAGCCTAAACCTCTCAAGACAGGACAATACACATGAGCCGCGACCCGACAAAAGCAATAAAGAACCTTGACTACTGGAAAGGGGAAATCTCTCTCGAGCCGGTCAGCGGCGGCATCACCAACCAGAATTTTGCGGTCGCTGACCAGGAACGCAAATACTTTGTACGCGTCGGCAACGATATACCGCTGCACGGAGTCATGCGGTTCAATGAACTGCAAGCGAGCCGGACGGCCTCTCAGGTGGGTCTGTCTCCGCAGGTACTGCACTGGGTACCAGGCATCCTGGTACTGGATTTTATCGAAGGCAAAACCTTAAGTGACGAAGACGTCAGGCAGCAACACCAGCTCGAGCGAATCGTGCCCATGTTGCATACTTGTCACCAGGAAATGGCGCAAAGCATGCGCGGACCAGCGCTTATCTTCTGGGTGTTTCATGTCATTCGTGATTACGCAGCCACGCTGGTGGAAGGCAAAAGCCGCATGATCGGTCAATTGCCTTCCCTGCTCGATAAAAGCCAGCAGTTGGAAAAGACTGTGGGCCCCGTGAACCTGGTTTACGGCCACAACGATTTGCTGCCAGCCAATTTTCTGGACGACGGTCAAAGACTTTGGCTGGTGGACTGGGACTATGCCGGCTACAACAGCCCGCTGTTTGATCTGGCGAACCTTGCATCCAACAATGCCCTGCCCCCAGAGCAGGAAGACTGGCTTCTTAACCACTATTTCAACTCAAAGGTGCCCCCAGAGATTCGCCGCGCCTATGAAGCCATGAAGTGCGCTTCCTTATTACGTGAGAGCCTGTGGAGCATGGTGTCGGAAATTCACTCGACTATTGATTTTGATTTTATCCAGTACACCAACGAGAACCTGGAGCGCTTTACCGCACAATGGTCTGCCTTCCAGGCCCGTCACTAATACACAATGCTGACCCGAACGCATGCCATCTGCTGCGGGACATACAACATCAACACTGACTGATATGAGTAAATTACCTAGGCACACCCGTGCCATTGTGGTCGGCGGCGGCATTGCCGGCTGCTCCACCGCCTATCATCTCGCCCAAATGGGCTACAAGGACGTGCTGTTGCTTGAGCGTAATCAGTTGACCAGCGGCAGCACCTGGCATGCGGCAGGCCTTGTCGGCCAGTTGCGTAGTCAGGCCGGGATCACTCAATTGCTGGGCCACTCGATTACGTTGTATGACCAACTTGAAGTCCAGACCGGGCTCGCAACCGGCTGGAAGATGAACGGAGGACTACGGCTGGCCTGCACTGAAGCGCGGCTGACTGAGATACAGCGCCAAGCCACCACGGCACGCAGCTTCGGCCTTGAGATGCACCTGCTAACCCCCGGTGAAGCCAAGGATCTGTGGCCAATAATGGATATCAGTGACGTGATCGGCGCAGCCTTCCTGCCGACCGATGGCCAGGCCAGCCCTTCAGATATCACCCAGGCGCTGGCTAAAGGTGCCCGTGATGCCGGAGCGGCCATAGTCGAAGGCGTGACCGTTACCGCTGTTCGCTCTGAGAACGGCCGGGTAAAAGGGGTAGACACCACTTCGGGGGTTATCGACTGCGAAGTGCTGGTCAACTGTACTGGCCAGTGGGCGCGCGAGTTTGGTCGTCTGGCGGGCGTTAACATTCCACTCGTTTCGGTGCAGCACCAATACCTGATTACCGAGCCCATTGAAGGGGTACGGCCTGACCTGCCTACGTTAAGAGATCCTGATCGGCTGACCTACTACAAGGAAGAAGTAGGCGGACTGGTTATGGGTGGGTACGAACCAAACCCAATCGGCTGGGCACAACAGGGCTTTCCCGATCAATTCGCCTTCTCGCTGCTTGACTCCGACTGGAATCACTTTGAAGAGCTTATGACGCTTGCCTTGCCGCGCGTGCCAGCACTACAGCACACAGGAATCAAGGAACTGCTGAACGGCCCCGAAAGTTTTACCCCCGATGGCAATTTTATTCTCGGCGAAGCACCGGAACTCGCTGGCTATTTTGTTGCGGCAGGTTTTAACGCCTTTGGCATCGCCGCTGGTGGTGGTGCCGGACAGGCACTTGCGCAGTGGATTATCGGTGGTGAACCACCCTATGACCTGTGGCCAGTGGACATCCGGCGCTTCGGTAAGCCGCACCACGATATAGGCTGGGTGCGCAATCGCACCTACGAAATGTATGGAAAACACTACACCATTGCCTGGCCGTTTGAGGAGCACGATTCCGGACGACCTTTCCGACGATCACCACTTTACGAATCACTGCGAGCGCAGGGTGCCTGCTTTGGCGAAAAACTGGGCTGGGAGCGACCTAACTGGTTTGCGCCCGAAGGTGTAGAACCTGAAGATGAATACTCTTTTAACCACCAGAACTGGCTGCGCTACTCGGCCCTTGAGCACGAGGCTGCCAGAGAACGGGTTGCCGTCTTTGATCAAACCTCTTTTGGCAAGTTCATGGTCACCGGTGCCGATGCCTGTGCGGCCCTTGAGTGGATCTGCGCCAACCGTATCGATCGCCCGGTCGGCTCTGTTATCTACACCCAATTGCTTAACAGCCGCGGCGGAATCGAAAGCGATCTGACCGTAGCGCGAATCGACAGCGACCGTTTCTATATGGTGACTGGAACCGGTTTCGTGACCCATGATTACCACTGGATTCGACGCAACATTCCAACTCATCTGGATGCCAGCATCACCGATGAGACCGATTCCTTGAGCGTATTGTCACTGATGGGCCCCCAAGCCAGGGAAGTACTAAGCCGCGTCACAACTGACCCTGTCGACAACGAGGCTTTTCCCTTTGCCAGAGTGCGTCATCTGCGGGTAGGCGATAGTCCTGTCACCGTATTGCGCCTGACTTATGTGGGCGAACTGGGATTTGAACTGCACATCCCGGTGGATAATGCCCTTAAGGTCTACCAGGCGCTGATGTCGGCTGGGGACGACCTGGGAATACACAACGCCGGCTATCGCGCGATCGAGAGTCTGCGGCTGGAAAAAGGATACCGCGCCTGGGGCGCTGATCTTTCGCCGGATCACACGCCGCTGGAGGCGGGACTTGGCTGGGCGGTCAAACTGAAAAGCGAAACTGATTTTCTGGGTAAAGCTGCGCTACAACAACAACGCCGTGATGGGCTTAAAAAAGTAATGGCCTGCTTCACCGTGCAAGACCCGCAGATCAATCTGATCGGGCGCGAAACACTGTACCGTAATGGCGAACGGGTGGGCTGGCTGACCAGTGCCGGCTATGGTCATACGCTTGGCTGCAGTATCGGCTACGGTTATGTGCGTAACGCAAGTGGTGTCGACCATGATTTTCTAAAAAATGGCGAATACACTTTGGAGGTAGCTGGAATCCAGGTGCCCTGTGAAATTCATCTGCAACCGCTGTACGACCCGACCATGGCCCGGATTCGCGCTTAAATAGCCCGGCATCAAAAAAGTTTCAGTCACTATTCAGCATGCCCGCCATACCTATAACCCTGGATCCGCAGATGATTGCGGTGATGGAAAAGCGCCGTACTCTCACCCTCGGCCCGCAAGATCTGGGCGATCTTTCGATCGACGACATTCGCAAGAACTATAACCACGAGCGGGCATGGTGGAATGCCATAAAGCCGAAGATGGACAGCGTGGAAGCGTTGTCGGTGCCTGGCCCCCTAAGAGATATCGCGCTGCGGATCTATCGGCCTTTCAATCAGAATCCGCGCCCTACCCTGCTTTACCTGCACGGTGGGGGATGGGTCGTGGGAAACCTGGATACCCACGACCGTGTCATGCGCCTTTTAGCGACATTCTCCGGTGCAGTTGTGGTTGGCATCGATTACGCACTCTCGCCGGAGCACAAATTCCCGGTCGCCATCAACGAAACGCTGGCGGTTATCCAATGGCTTAAAACCTCGGGCCACAACCACGGTCTTGACCCTACCCGCCTGGCATTGGGCGGTGATTCTGCGGGTGCCAACATGGCTGTTGCCGTAACCCAGTTGCACCACCAACGAGACCACCAGGCGATACGGTTCCTGTTACTTTATTATGGGGCGTATGGCCTGACAGGCTCGCGGTCATGGCAGCAATACGGCAATGCCGACTACGAGTTTACCCGCGAGGAAAAAGCGTTCTACCTGGACAGTTATCTCGGGAACTCGAGCGATCATGCAGATTCACGCTTTAATGTGTTAAGCGGAGATATCGCATGCCTGCCGCAGGCCTTTATCGCTGCCGCCGAGTGCGATCCGCTGCACGACGACTCTGTTGCTTTACATGAGGCTATGAGAAAGGCCAACAGGCCTGCACACCTTGAGGTCTACACCGGTGTTCTACACAGTTTTATCCACTACAGTCGCTTGCTGGATAAAGCAACGCAGGCCCTGCGCGACGGTGCGCAGGCACTGACCAAAGCGCTGAGCTGAGACCCGCGTTACGGTGTATCAGCCCCCGCCCCGATGGGCCAGCCTGAAACAGGCACAAACGCTTTTTTTATAGGCCCGCCGTCGCCGTTCCCAGAAAAACCTGATTTTCTGGCTGCCCGCCATTTGCCACCCGCTGCAGATTATCCGCTACGAACTTCCATCGTCGTTCCAGTTGCTCTGGTGACGCTGCACTCTCGTGTGCGCTGAGAATGACATTGTCAAGATCTTGGAATGGGTAATTACAAGGCCACACATCTTCTTTGTCATTACCAATATAGTTGTACCAAACGTCGAGGACAGCACCGCCAATCGACCGATCCTTCAGCGCCTGGTAAAGAGCCTCTTCGTCTATGACCCGGCCACGGCCCACATTAATGATCACGCTGTCGGGCTTCATCCTGGCCAATTGGGGCGCCCCAATCATGCCTATGGTTTCTTTATTCATATCACAGGCCACCACAACGAAATCACTTTCAGCGAGTAATTGATCGAGCTGGTCGGTGCTTCCCAGCCAATCAAGCGGGGGTATGGTTTTGTGTTTCGATCGGCGGATCGCGATCACTCGCATACCAAAGGCCGCAGCGCGGTGCGCAACCTCTTTACCGATATGTCCGTAACCCACGATGCCCACGGTCCGATTGCGAATTTCTCCGTGATTCAAAGATGAGCCTGGCTGTCTGCCGCCCCATCCTTCAGCCCGAAAACGTTGGTCAATTTGGCGCAATCCAATTTTGGTTTCGAGCATGGCACAAAGGACAAATTCGGCTATCGTTGTTTCATGTTCATAGCAATTACACACAGGAATGCCATTTGGCATCGTTTGCGGTGAACAAAAGTCATATCCGGTCCACGGAATCTGAAACACTTTGAGTTTCGGTATGTTCGGCCAATTTGGTGTGGGTATTTTTCCGCCGATGATGGCATCTGCCTCAAGCGCCATGGCAATAAACTCATCGGGTCCATTGCACGACGGATCCCACACAAGTATTTTCCAATCATCGTTTAATTCCGCTCTTAAGAGGTGTTCGTACTGAACAGCGATCCGACCTTGTACTAATGCAGTTGGCAAAACATTTTCTCCGTATTGATTCGATAAAATTTACGTAAGGCGAGATGCTGACGTAAAACACATCTGCCTAATCACGCCTCACTAACCCACTGGCTGTGAAATTGTCGTGTGGTACAGTCCTATGCACTCACGGCTGAACTCCTACGGAGTTACGGTTATGAAAGACGGTTAGGTTCAAATCGTCTTAATCGTTTTAATCGTTTTAATCGTTTTAATCGTTTTAATCGTTTTAATCGTTTTAATCGTTTTAATCGTTTTAATTGTCTTTGCCGGCCCTGCGTGTGGGCCTGTGAACATCTCGACAGATTAGATCAGTCGATTCGTGATTCGTCCCGGTACATGACGTGATGCCGGTGTTCCCGGATCCAGGTATCGATATCGTCGTCAGTCGGAAACAGCGATGGGTCGAAACGGTCCCAGTGGAGGATCTGGTTGAGATCCTTTTTCCAGCGCTTGTAGGAGGATTTAAGCGGTGACCCAAAACACATGATGTCGATGATGTCCAGTTCGTCGGGAACGGCGAGTAGCGGTTTGAGCTCCTCCTGAATGGCCTTCTGGCCTATGGCGGTTATCCACCATACTGCGTAGCCCAGGGCAGAGGCTGCCAGGTGCGCTGACATAACTGAAGCCGCAACGCTCTGTAGCAGTATCCGTTCGGCATTCTGCTTGTACATCCGGTCTGTGTCCGAGCCATCGTTAAGAACTGGAAAAGCTTTTACGAAACGGAAATCCGCGACCACGATGATTACCCCTGGCGCCGACCGGATACCTTCGTAGTTAGGTGTTGGAAACTTCATCTTTGCCCGCGCCCGGGCGATCTGTTCAGCCTTGAAGCGATCTGCCAGCAGGCTCTTGGTCTCGGGTTCAGTAACCACAATGTAATGCCAAGGCTGGGCGTTTGCGCCTGAAGGGGCGTGGCGAGCTGCTTCGAGAATCATCTCGTAATGCTCGATCGGTATCATGCTGTCGGGGTCAAAGGCCCGATTGGTCATGCGGTTGCGAACAACCTCCATCAGGCTGGTGTATGCGTCAGTCTCAGTTTCCATTGTTCGGCGCCGGTAAGCTCAAACTAATCATAGTTTTTTCAGGTGACGTTTCTGGGATGTTTGCCCACCTTGTAATCATAGTTCTACTGAGCCAAGTGTTAAACATTAATTATCCAGCGAGGCAGAAAACATAAACGTCCTGTTACAATTTTTCTCAAGCAGCCGCCTCTCGTTAGGCAACAGTCAATCCAAGTGCTGACATGAAATCAGGCTGAAACAGCTTCAACCTGCCGCGCACTACATGTACCTCATTTCAGGTAAGCGCGTTTGCCCACTGAGGCGATCCGCTGCATCTCGCGAACCACTGGTTTTTCGATCAACTTGCCATCGACAACAACCAATCCAGTATTGGCCTCCTCGAACGCCGCCAGGATTTTCTGCGCTTTGGCCACTTCTTCAGGCGATGGGGTAAACACTTCATTCAGGGCGCTGATCTGCTTGGGGTGCACCGCGCCCTTACCACTGAATCCAAGTTCTTTTGCCAGTTGCGCCTGGGCTTTCATGCCTTCCAGATCATCCAGATCCAGGTAGGGCACGTCGATAGCATCAATACCCACGCTGGCTGCCGCGTGAACCACGCGCGAACGCGCATAGAGCAAGGGCTCCCACGTATTTTTACAGCGTAAATCTGCCGACATATCAACGCCGCCAAAAAACAAAGCATCAATCCTGGAGCTAGCCCTGGCGATGTCAAAGACAGCCTCAAGCCCTGCATTCATTTCGATGATGATATGTAAACGGGTATCGTGGCCCCGCTCAGTCAGCAGGTCATCCAGCCAGACAATTTCATCCGGGGAAACCACCTTGGGCAGCATCAGAGCCGGTGGCGGTGTGTCTGTCGCAAGAATTGCCTGAACATCAGCCAGACCCACGGCTGATCGCACGCAGTTGATGCGCACGATGCGCTCCACGCCATCGTCTGCCTGTGGTTCTGCAAAAAGCGCCATGGTCTTCTCACGCGCCTCGTCCTTATCGTGAGGCGCAACACCATCTTCCAATTCGACACAAACAATGTCCGCTCCACAGGCGAGCGCCTTGGGATACAACTCGGGTCTTAATCCTGGAGCGAAGATAAAACTGCGTCGAGACTGAACTATCTCCTGGTCGTGGGTTGTCATTTTTTTCTCTATCGATTTGTCAGTAAGAGCGCGGCAGACCCAGTACATGCTCACCCAGATAACTCAGGATCAGATTAGTCGAGATCGGGGCAACCTGGTATAGCCTGGCCTCGCGAAACTTGCGCTCCACGTCATATTCTTCGGCAAATCCGAAGCCACCATAAGTCTGCACGCACATCTCTGCAGCAGCCCAGGAAGCATCTGCAGCCAGCATCTTGGCAAGATTGGCCTCCTCGCCCGGGTTCTCACCCGCATCGTAAAGCCGGATTGCCTCTCGCAGCACCAGCTCTGCCGCACGCATCTGGGCATAGGCCCGGGCGATAGGAAACTGTACCCCCTGATTTTTACCAATGGGCCGGCCAAAGACAGAACGCTCACTGGCATAGGCAGTGGCTTTTTCAATAAACCACTTGGCGTCACCAATACATTCGGCTGCGATCAGAATCCGCTCGGTATTCATGCCCGATAATATGTAACGAAACCCTCGGCCTTCTTCGCCAATCAGGTTGTCGACCGGCACGCGCATATCATCAAAGAAGATCTCGGTGGTCGCGTGATTCATCATGGTACGGATCGGGCGGATAGTCAGCGTTTTGCCCCGAGCTTCGCGCATATCTACCAGCAACACCGAAAGACCGTCAGTTTTTTTCTCAACCTGCTCGCGCGGTGTAGTGCGGCACAACAGGATCATCAGATCTGAATACTGGGCACGGGAAGTCCAGATCTTCTGACCATTCACCACATAGTGGTCGCCTTCACGGCGCGCTGTGGTGCGCAATGCGGTGGTATCAGTCCCGCTGGTCGGCTCGGTGACGCCAAAGGCCTGCAGCCGCAGTTCGCCGCAGGAGATGGCTGGCAGATATTGCTGTTTTTGCGACTGCGAGCCATGGCGCAACAGTGTGCCCATGGTATACATCTGTGCATGACAGGCTCCGGCATTGCCACCAGAGCGATGAACCTCTTCGAGAATCGCCGCGCCGGCTGACAAAGGCAGGCCAGAGCCATCAAACTCTTCGGGAATAAGCGCGCTCAAAAATCCGGCCTGGGTCAAGGCCTCGACAAACTCGCGGGGATAATCCTGCTCGCGATCGCATTTACGCCAGTACTCACCGGGAAAACCCTCACACAGGCGGGTTACGCTATCGCGGATCTCCGGGTGATCCAGCATATAGGTTGGGGGTTTAGTACTCATGAGTCATGAATCCTGATATTCGAATGTTGCGGGCCAAAGCGTTATTGCTTTATCGCACTGTTGCAATCGAACCTGTCGACTAGGCAGCAAACTCTGATCGGACTGACTCGCCGTGCTGGTCAAGCGCGGGGACAAGCGTTGGACGTTCGCCATCCGTCACCACCGGCAGATCCGCCATATTAACCTTGGTGCCGCCAAAATCGGCGACAAGGTTTCGAATCAGTTGATGACTGGACAGATCCTCGACGCTGCTCAAGCAGGCATTGGCTATTTTCGCATCGTCCAGCAACTGGCCCATCTGATCAGCAGAATGTCTGCCAAACATGCCATTGATTATCTCGTCCATTGCTTTACGATGCTTGACCCGCTCAGTGTTATTCATAAAACGCGCATCAGCGCCGAGTTCGGGCTGACCCAATATGGCATCACAGAAACTGCACCACTCACGATCATTCTGGATCGCAATCAGAATGTGGCTGCCATCTTTAACCGTGTATGCTCCGTAAGGCGCAATCAGCGGATGTGTCAGTCCCATTCTTTGCGG